>NZ_CALGVK010000056.1:0-10535 GCF_937930195.1 uncultured Empedobacter sp. | reverse complement strand
TCATTTTTATAATTATTAATTTTTAATCTGTCCAAACTTTTGGGTGCAGTCTACATTTGCGAACCTTTTTTTATAAAATCAAGCGAAAATTAAGATTTGTTTTTCAACAAATCACGAATTTCAGCCAATAATTCTTCTTGTGTTGGACCAGCAGGTGCTTCTTCTGCAGGCGCTTCTTCTCTTTTTAATTTATTGATTCCTTTAATCATTACAAATAAAGCGAAAGCAACAATTATGAACGATATTGAAGCTGATATGAACATACCGTATTTAATTGCAGTACCCGGAATTACTAATTCAGCTAAATTGTTTAATTGTAATTTTTCTAATGTTGGAGTTAAGATTGCTGGAGTAATAATGTCTTCTACTAAAGAAGTTACAATTTTACCAAAAGCACCACCGATCACTACACCGACAGCTAAATCTACTACGTTGCCTTTTACAGCAAACTCTTTAAATTCTTTAAAAAATCCCATAAGTTTAAATTTATTTCAAAAGTTTATAATATTTAATTTGGTTGATTGGTATCTAATCTATTTTTAGAAGAGATGAATAAGTAAAGACCGATTAACATAAATGGAATACTTAAAATTTGACCATTGTTTAGTCCAATGTTTATAGCTTCGGCAACAGCTTCTTCGCCTTGGTTTTCTTTGAAAAACTCAACAACAAATCGGACTAAAAATAATAAAAATAAGAACACACCTAACATAGCGCCAAGATATTTTCTTTTATCTGTTTTATGATACATATAAAGCATGATAAAGCCTAATATAAAATAGCCAATTGCTTCATAAATTTGAGCTGGATGACGAGGAATAATTTCTCCATATCCTAAACTTTGTTGATGAAACTTTACTGCCCATGGTAAATCGGATGCTTTTCCAACGATTTCAGAATTATAAAAGTTTCCAATTCGAACAGCAGCTCCGCCAAATGGAACAACAACTGCCATTCTATCTAACAACCATAAGACATTACGATGCAAATATTTTCGACTAAATAAATACGAAGTTAAGATTACTCCCAATGCAGCACCATGACTTGCTAATCCGCTAAATCCTACAAATTCGTAATTTTGTAATAAACCAAAAAAAGCACTTTCTCCTGGAGCGTGTTGTACAGGTAAAAAGACCTCGATAGGTTTTTCTATAAAAGCAGAAGGATCATAAAATAAATATTCTCCCAATCTTGCTCCCGCAATTGCTCCGATAAAAGTATATAAGAATAAAGGATCAAGTAATTCTTTTTTCTGATTTTCTTTTTTGAAAATGTTTGACATCAAATACCAACCTACAACAAAGGCTAATATCCAGCACAAGCTGTAAATATGTACTTTGAATCCACCTACTTCAAATAAATAAGGTGTTGGATCCCAATTGATAAACGAAATTAAGTTAAGCATTAATTTTTCTTTTTAGGTACAGGGTCATATCCATGTCCTCCCCAAGGGTGACAACGACCAATTCTTTTAGTTCCGAGCCACAAACCTTTCAATAAGCCATGTTCTTTTAATGCTTCAATCATATACGATGAGCAAGTTGGTTGATACCTACAATTACTTCCCATCCACGGAGAAATTGCTAATTGATAAAATCGAACCAATAAAATAAATGGTTTTACCAAAAAATTGTTCATCTCGCAAAGTTAATCAATAACAGAAATAAAAAAGAATCAATCCAAAAGATTTATACTTTGCAGATTGATTCTTAAAAACAATAATCGTATTATAAAAACTATTTTTTAATATAGCTTGCAGGATCTAAAGCTTTGTACGACCAGTTTTGTAAAAACTCTAAAACCACTTTCGGATCATGACCTTTTGCTTCTTTGCTTTCTAAATAAGCAGAGTTTTGCGTATGAATCAAGTTTCCTTTCTCATCTAAGATTACAAAAACAGGAAAACCAAAACGCTCTGGATGTTTCAAAGCAGCTAATGTTTCTTCATTTTTATTATTTTTCGAATAATTCACATGAACGACTTCGTAATTATTCGCGATATAATTTTTTACTTCTTCATTTTCTTTTGTCAACTTATCAAACATGATACACCAAGCACACCAATTTCCACCAACTTGTAACAAAATATGTTTCTTTTCAGCAGAAGCCTTCTGTACAGCATTCGCAATATCTACTTTAGGATTCGCTTCTTCATTATAAATTTTTGGCTTTTCTGTTTGTTGACCAAATACAAAGCTCAACGATAGCATCATTAAGCTAAAAAACATGGTTAATTTTTTCATTTCAAATTCTAAATATTAATTCGAATTTACAATAAAAAATTATGCCGAAATATTTTTTCTACGAATTAATGATATTGTAGCATGAATTTAGTTTTTCTTGAACCGAATTTATTTCACCATTTTTTTCATTTCGTTTAATTTGATTAATCAAATTGATAGAGAATTTAGATTCAAATTCTAATCGATCTAATTCGATCTCATAAAAATTAATTTGATGATGAATTTGCTTAAAATAGTAATTTACCAACTCCGTGTACATTAATTTAAGCTCTTGATTCACTTTGATAAATTCTACGAACTCTTGCAATTCAATCAAAAAATCAACCATTTGCTTGTTGATTTCAGTTTGCTTATCATTTAGTTCAATTTTCTTTAAATAATCAGTTGATAAAGCAATTTTATCACCCAAAAGTTGGTGCTTTCTTGTTAAAATCAAAGCACATTCTAACGCTTTCTTCATCATGTTTAATTTTTATTCTATGACAAAGAAAATAGATTCAAAAGCCAAAATATGTCGCTTAAAAAATCATTCAATTTGGCAAAACATTCGTTAACTTTGAAGTCTAAATAGGATTTTATGAATACGCCTTTAGCCGAAAGAATGCGTCCCAAAACGCTCGAGGAATACATTAATCAGAAACATTTGGTAGGAAATAATGGTCCGATTAAAATGATGTTGCAACATGATATGATTGCTTCGATGATTTTTTGGGGACCTCCAGGAACTGGAAAAACAACACTTGCTCAATTAATTTCTGAATTAACAGATCGTCCTTTTTATACATTAAGTGCGATAAATTCTGGCGTGAAAGAAGTGCGCGAAGTGATCGAAAAGGCGAAGAGTCAAAATTTATTCTCAGGAACAAAAAATCCAATTCTATTTATTGATGAAATTCATCGTTTTAATAAATCGCAACAAGATAGTTTATTAGGTGCTGTCGAAACGGGATTGGTGACATTGATTGGGGCTACGACTGAAAACCCAAGTTTCGAAGTGGTACCTGCTTTACTTTCTCGAGCACAAGTTTATGTTTTGAAGCATCTTGAAAAGGAAGATTTAATTGATTTAATAGAACGAGCTATAAAAAAAGATAGTGTTTTATCGCAATTAGATATAGAATTAGTTGAAGCAAATGCGTTGTTACGTTATTCGGGAGGAGATGCAAGAAAATTATTGAATGGGTTAGAATTGGTAATCAATAGTTTTTCTTCAACTGAGAAAATCATCATTAACGATGAAATTGTTCACGAACGTATTCAGCAAAATCTGGCTCGTTACGATAAAACAGGTGAGCAACATTATGATATTATTTCGGCTTTTATAAAATCAATTCGAGGTTCTGATCCAAATGGAGCGGTTTATTGGTTAGCAAGAATGATAGAAGGTGGAGAAGATTTAAAATTTATTGCACGAAGAATGTTGATTTCTGCTTCGGAAGATGTAGGAAATGCAAATCCAACTGCGATGATTTTAGCAAATAACACATTTCAGGCTGTATCGGTAATTGGTTACCCTGAATCTCGTATTTTATTGAGTCAATGTGCAATCTATTTAGCCAATTCACCTAAAAGTAATGCAACGTATTTAGCAATTGGTAAAGCGCAACAAATTGTAAAACAAACGGGCGATTTACCTGTACCTTTACATTTGAGAAATGCACCAACTAAGTTGATGAAAGACTTGGATTATGGAAAAGAATACAAATATTCGCACGATTTTCCAGGTAATTTTGCTGAACAAGAATTTTTACCTGATGAAATTTCTGGAACAACACTTTACGAACCAGGGAATAATAAGAGAGAATATATAGATAAACAATCACTTAATCAGAAGTGGAAAGGAAAGTATGGCTATTAAAAAAAATCTCAGTTAATTATGATTAACTGAGATTTTTAAGATTTAGATTGGTTACAATCTATAGTATTAGGTTGGTTGCACTATATTTTGCAATTACTATGCCAAAGAGTTAATGAAAATTAAATAAAAACTTAATAAGTTGTAAAATAAAGATAATGAAACAAATACAAATTATAAACGGGCCTAATTTAAATTTACTTGGTGTACGTGAACCAGAAATTTACGGCACACAAACATTTGAAGATTTTTTTATTGAAATGAAAAAACAATTTCCTGACGTTTCATTGCATTATTATCAATCAAATCACGAGGGTGATATTATCGATAAATTGCATGAAGTGGGCTTTGTCTATGATGGAATTATTTTGAATGCGGGTGCGTACACCCATTATTCTTATGCAATTGCAGATGCAATAAAAGCAATTAAAACAAAAGTAATCGAAGTTCATATTTCGGATATTTATGCGCGTGAAGATTTTAGAAAAAATAGTGTAACGGGTGAAAATTGTGAAAAAATTATTTCTGGAAAAGGATTAGCAGGATACAATGAAGCGGTTAACTGTTTTGTGAAATAATGACTTTAATTTGTATAAAGGCTATTTAATTATGAAAAGATTTATTGTAGGTTTAACCATAGGATTATCAATGATTAGTTGTGATTCTAAATCTGATAAAAATGATGATGGAATGAGAAATCAAGCTTTGTTAGCTTGCGAAACAGAAGCGATAACTTCTGAAATGTCTCCAAAAAAGAAAGAATTAGTTAAAGAGTATTGTAGTTGTGCTACAGATAAAATGTTAGAAGAATTTACCTATGCAGAAATGATGCAAATGAATAATCCATCCAAAGAGTTACAAGATCGATTGATGGAATTTGTAAAACCTTGCTTGCAAGATTTGAAAACGAAATCTGATGAATTAGGAGAATAAATACAAAAAGTCGAAACACAGTTCCGACTTTTTTAATATTCTTTTTTATATTGTTCTTTTTTGAATTCATCTACCAGATGCTCGTTTAAGCTGTCGATGTATCCCAAAATTTCTAATTTACCAATCTTACTCGAAGAAGAACTTGTAAATACTTTGGGTAATTCTTCCCAAGTTTTTAGCAATTCATTTTTATAATGAGTTAAGTTTTTTTGCATTTGTGTACTGGTTAGTTTGTCTAATTTTGTAAACACTATAGCGAAAGGAATTTGTTTGTTTCCAAGCCATTCCATAAACTGTAAATCTATTTTTTGAGGTGAATGACGCGAGTCAATTAATAAAAAAACATTGACTAAGTTTTTACGAAACTCAATGTAATCGTAAATCATTTTATTAAATCCTCCACGAACACCTTTTGGTGCTTTTGCAAAACCATAACCAGGTAAATCAGCTAAATACCAAGTATCATCCATTTCGAATGTATTGATAAGTTGTGTTTTTCCTGGTGTTGCAGATGTTTTAGCTAATGCTTTTTTGTCTGACAACATATTAATTAATGATGATTTACCTACGTTAGATCGTCCAATAAAAGCATATTCTGGCTTGAATGGAGGAGGGCAATCTGTATATTTTTGCGAACTTTTTACGAATTCAGCTTTTTTAATCATATTTATGCTTTAGTAGCTGGATCCAATTGTTTTTCGATCAGCCATTTGTATAAAATTTCGTTAAACATCTCAGGATGTTCCATCATCGGAGCATGTCCACACTTATCAATCCAATAAAGAGAAGCATCAGGCAATTCTTCGTTAAATTCTACCGCAACTTCTGGTGGTGTAACATTGTCTTGTTTCCCCCAAATTAAACAAACAGGAATTTTGATGTCTTTTAAGTCTTCTTTCATGTTAGATTTAATCGCATCTCTGGCAATGTACAACGTTTTGATTGCTTTATTTCTATCGTTTACAGTGTTAAAAACATCATCAACAATTTCCTTTGTAGCAATCATTGGATCATAAAAAACTTCGCGT
Organism: uncultured Empedobacter sp.; assembly: GCF_937930195.1. NCBI lineage: Bacteria > Pseudomonadati > Bacteroidota > Flavobacteriia > Flavobacteriales > Weeksellaceae > Empedobacter > uncultured Empedobacter sp. Next base: position 4,476 of record NZ_CALGVK010000056.1, on the reverse strand, counting down.
GTTTTACGTTCTACATATTCGTAGTTACCACGTTTTGGATAGGTTTCACCAAATGATTTCTCGTACAAACCAGAACTTCCTGTCAAACAAAGAGCTTTTACATATTCTGGATGTCTATGACACACCATCAAACCAATATGTCCTCCTAAAGAATTTCCTACTAAAATAGCAGGTTCTTTAACGACTTCTTCAATGAAATTTGCAACATGTTTTGCAATATTCTTGATGTTTGTATTAAGAACAGATAAAGAATATAAAGGTAATTCTGGTGCGAAAACTTTATACCCTCTTTGCGCATAATAATTTGTAAGTGAGCTGAAATTGCTAAGTTCACCCATCAAACCGTGAAGTAAAACAATTGGTTGTCCTTCTCCTTCTTCTATGTAAGAGAACTTATCTTTTTTCTTTAAGCTAAAAAACATTTACTCGATATTAAGTCGACAAATTTAATTAATTATATTTTTTAAATAGTGCTTTATCTAAAAAACTTTAATAACTGTGTTTTGTCTGATCTAAAACAAGGTCTATATAAATGTTAAAATTCAAAATAAATAAGGGTTTTACGTGATAAAAACTCTAACTGTTTGATACTAAATTTCAAATTGTTAATAACTATTTCAATAAAAGTGGTAAAAAATGGTAATAAGTGGTAATATTTTTTTTATTTTTGAAAAAATTCTATCATGAATTCATTAATTGGAACATATGAGTGTAAGGTAGATACAAAGGGTAGACTCCCAATACCAGCGGGTTTGAAGAAACAACTTGCTGATTGTTTGGAGGATGGCTTTGTGTTGAAGAGATCTGTGTTTCAAAATTGTTTAGAGCTTCATCCGATGAAAGAATGGGAAAAAGTGATGAATGATTTGAACAAATTGAATCGATTTGTGAAAAAAAATAATGATTTCATTCGAATTTTTACGGCTGGATTAAAAATTGTCGAAGTTGATGCGAATGGAAGGTTACAAATCTCAAAAGATTTGGTGAAATTTGCAGAAATTAATAAAGAAGTAGTGCTGAATTCTTCTGTAAATATGATCGAAATTTGGGATAAAGACAAATACGAAGAGTCGATCAATGTAGATGATTTGGATTTTGCTACTTTGGCAGAAGAAGTAATGGGAAATTTAAGTGAAGATGAGTGAGTATCATAATCCAGTGTTATTAAAAGATAGTGTCGATGCATTAATTATTAATGAGTCGGGAATATATGTAGATTGTACGTTCGGGGGTGGAGGACACTCGCGTGAAATATTAAATCGTTTGGATCAAAACGGAAAATTGTTTTCGTTTGATCAAGATGTAGATGCAATTCGTAATAAAATTGATGATGATCGATTTGAGTTAGTTGAACAAAACTTTCGATTCTTAAAAAATAATTTAAGATTTCGTGGAGTAAAACAAGTAGATGGTGTTTTAGGTGATTTAGGGGTTTCTTCTCATCAATTTGATACACCAGAACGTGGTTTTTCAACTCGCTTTGATGGAGAGTTGGATATGCGAATGAATCAAAATGCAGCGCTTTCTGCAAAAACAATTATTAATGAATACGAAGAAGAAGAATTGGCGCGTATTTTTTATGATTTTGGAGAATTGCAAGGTTCATATCGTTTAGCGAGAGAAGTTGTCAAAGCAAGAGCGGATAAGCAAATCGAAACGATTGAAGAGTTGAAGCAAGTATTTTCGTTTATTCCTAAAATGAAAGAAAATAAATTTTTTGCTCAAATGTTTCAAGCTTTACGAATCGAAGTGAATGATGAAATGGCTGCGTTAAAAGATATGTTGACACAATGTGGAGAAGTTGTTAAGCCAGGAGGGCGTTTGGTTATTATTTCTTATCATTCCTTAGAAGATCGTTTAACAAAACGATACATGAAAAATGGAATGTTCGAAGGAGAGCCAGAACGTGATATGTATGGAAATTGGTCAGCGCCATTTAAACCATTGCAATCCAAAGTAATTGTTCCAACACAAGAAGAAATAAATGAAAATCCGAGAGCGCGTAGTGCAAAAATGCGTATTGCAGTTCGAAATGAGGATTAATAGATAAGAAATGGCAAAAAAGAAAAAAATATTACCAGAGAAAAAAACGTTTACAGGTTTGTTGAGAGGTGAGTTTTTAATTAAAACAGGCTCAGAACAAAACTGGAAGTTTATGTTGTATTTGGTAGGTTTAGCTTTTTTGAGTATTTCGAGCTCGCATTTAGTGGATCGAAAAGTAGTTCGAATTGCTGAATTGCAAGATAAAGTTGAAGATTTAAAATCTCAATATACAGATAAGCATCGCGATTTGATGCGTATGCAATTAGAAACAGAAATCTTAGAGCGTACAGCAGTGTATGGTTTGAAGATTCCAGATAAACAACCTTATTATATAGTAGATAAAGTGTATGACACAATCGACGAAAAATAAAAACAATATGGTCATCAAAGGATGGGTTTTTGCCGGCGCACTTGCGATCTGGGCCATCTTTATTATTGTTTTTATGTTTCGAATTAATATAATAGAAGGGGTTGAATTAGAGCGGTTTGCAGAAAAAAACAACTTTAGATTAGATACAGTTGCAGCTGAACGTGGAAACTTGTACGCCTCAAATGGTGCTTTAATGGCCACTACAGTTACAAAACATAATATTTATGTCGATTTAACTGTGATCAAAGATGAGTTATTTAAGACAGAAATGCATAATCTTGCCGATTCTTTAGGTAAGATGTTTACAAAATCGCCTTCTTATTTTTACGATAAATTTTCTACAGAACGTAATAAGAAAAATCGCTACATGATGTTAGTGAAGGATTTGGATTATGAAGAATATCAACGAATCAGAAAATTCCCAATCTTTAATAAAGGTCAAAATAGAGGTGGATTTATCCATGAAACAGAATCAAAACGAGAATTAATAGTTCAAGATATCGGCGTTCGTACAATCGGTTACGATGATCGTCGTGGTAAAGTAGGCTTAGAAGGTGCTTATTCTGATTTATTAAGTGGTGTTGAAGGCCGTCGTTGGGAACAATTCATGGGACGTGGAAAATGGAAACCAATGAAAAGTTGGGAACAAGAACCACAATCAGGTTCTTCTGTTTACACGACAATTGATGCCGATTTACAAATGGTTGCATACGATGCGCTATACAAACAACTTTCAGAATTCGAAGCAGAACATGGAAGTATTGTTGTTATGGAAGTGAAAACTGGAAAAGTTCGTGCGATTGTTAATTTATCTCGTAAAAAAGATGGTACATATATAGATGATTATAACTATGCAGTTGGAGAAGCTGCAGAACCAGGATCTACTTTTAAAACAGTTTCGTTGCTTGCCGCAATGGATGATGGTTATATCAATAAAAATTCAACTGTAGAAACGGGTAACGGAAGTTATAAATTTTATGGCCGTACAATTACAGATTCACATGGTTACGGAACATTAACGGTAGATGGTGTGATGAAAAAATCATCGAATATTGGAACAGCTAAAATTATTAATCAATATTACGGAGAAAACCCAAAAGCTTTCTTCGAAAAAATGGATAAATGGCATATGACTTCTCCTCTTGGTGTAGATATTTTGGGAGAAGGAAAACCAATTATGCATACGCCAGATAGTAAATCATGGAGTAATATTACACTGCCAGTTATGGGATACGGCTATGGGTTACAATTAACTCCGATACAAATAGTAACTTTTTATAATGCAGTTGCAAATAATGGTAAAATGTTGAAACCATTATTTATGGATAAAATTACACGTAAAGGTGAACCTGATAAAGTTTTTGAACCAGTTGTTTTGGTTGATCAGTTAACTTCTTTGGAAAATGTAAAACAAATGCAAGAAATGTTGCGTGGTGCAGTTGAACAAGGAACAGGTAAAATTATTAGTAATAGTAATTACGATATCGCTGGTAAAACAGGAACTGCTCGTGTAGATTATTGGAAGAAAGATGGTAGAGGAATGCAATATCGTGCTTCGTTTGCAGGGTATTTTCCGGCAGAAAAACCAAAGTATTCTTGTATTGTTGTCGTACATAAACCAAATACAGCCAAAGGATTTTATGGAGGAAGTGTAACAGCTCCTGTTTTTAAGAAAATTGCCGATTGGGTATATTCAAAAACTCCCATACCTTTGCCACGCGATTTAGTAAAAAAGAACGCGGTGAATGAGTTTAAAAAAGAAGATAAAATTGTAACTAATGAATCTAAAAATATAGTACCAAATGTTACTGGTCATACAGGATCTAAAGCAATTCCGGTATTAGAAAATTTAGGTTTAGATGTGCAATATTCAGGATTTGGAAAAGTGACAACTCAATCCATTCCTGCAGGGACAAGATTTAAGAAGGGTGAGACAATTTATTTAATGTTGGAAGGATGAGAAATTTAGTTGATCTATTATTTAAAGTTTCCATCTTAGAAACGATTGGTTCAACAAAAGTTGAAGTCAATACTATTCAATTTGATTCAAGAAAAGTATCAAA
>NZ_CALGVK010000055.1:0-2953 GCF_937930195.1 uncultured Empedobacter sp. | reverse complement strand
AATGTTCAGATTTCTGTTCAAACATTCCGTACCTGTTCATTTTCAAAGCAATTTGAATTTCTTGAACAGAAATCATCCAAAATCTCATGTAAATCATTTCGGAAATATCATCTAACAACTCTCCTTGTGGCATATTTTCATCTTTGACACCTCTCAACGTAGCATCAGCGCAAACGAAAATTTCAATTGCGTTTATAACATCGATTTTCCTACATTCGTTGATGATTGGAAACTCATATGTCTGTTTCAAAAGTTCTAGCGGACTCCATTTCGCGTTGTCTTCTACGACTTTCAAGGTAGCTTTCTGTTTTCGTAACATTGACTCTTCCGACAATGATATCATCTGATTCTGACTTTGCATTTCCATTTTGAGTTTTAGTTTGATTTATTTTTTTAAGCTTATCTATCCAATCGTCTTGATCCCATTCGAAAGAAAATTTTTGAGACCTATGAACTTTTTCACCTGTTTGATTTTTGTAATCCATGTAAGCTTTAGTTTGCTTTCTGAATTCATTAAAATCTTTTTCACGTGCTATCGAAATCATTCTTCCGATTACTTTCATTTGCAACGATTCTGATTTTTGAGAAAAGAACTCACAAACATTTTTGAAGAATTGAGAATTTCTTAATTCAGTCGTGAAACCTTCTGGTAATTCTTTTTCTTTTTTTTCGCAATTTTTTTCTTTTTCTTCTTCGAGGTTTTTAGAAGTTTGAGAATTTGAATTTTCTTCCTCGTTTAAATTTTCAGACACACACCCCAAATCTTTTTTTTGTGGGTTTTTTTTTAATAATACGTTAGTATTATTATTTACTTTACTTTCCTTTGTTGGATTTTTAGTCAACAAAACATGAACACTTGTTGAAGATTCATTCAACACTTGTTCAACACTTGTTGAATTTTGTTGAATTTTTCGTTTTTCAGCAGATTTTTTACCCGCCTCTCTTCTTTTTTCTCTGATAACTTCTAAAGGTTTCATTCTGTCTAAAAAAGATTTAGAAAAGAAAGATTTATTATCTTCAGTAAATTCAAATAAACCAAAATCTTCAACTATTGATTTTACTAAATCAGATCCAACTCTAAAATCGAATGCAAGAACATTGTAATCTTTTAATAGAATGTAGTCGGAGCTTTCAAGCATTTTCTCAAGAATCATAAAGTAAACAGCATACCCTTCTGCTTTATGTTTCATTCTAACGGCAATCATCTTATCGTCGTTACGAGCGCCACCATCGTGACTAAAATAAAATTTGTTTTTTGCCACAGATTTAATTTTGTTTAATCAGCTCCTTTAATTTCTCGCAAGCTCTGTTTTTGATTGTGATGCGTTCGTTGATGTTACAACCTGTAAATATTTCACCAAAACAATGATCGCCTGTTTTGGTTTGAACGATAATATTGAATTGCATAGGACTTTCGTAATGTTCAACTCTAAATCCTTTAGCTTGTATAGTTTGTTTTAACTGTTCGATATCTGTTACCATAATAGTATGTATTTGATTAATTTGAATAATAATGCTATAATTAGCAATGCGATAAGTGTTGAAGAAATAAGAAGCCAAAACAGCTTTTCATCTTCTTTTTCGTATTTGGTCATGGTTTGAATTCGGTTTTTAAAATTTTATTAATTTCGTTTTCTTGCCATTTGAAATGGTGTACATATTTTTCTACATCTTCAAGTTTAATATCCTGAATAATATCTCCTTCAGATAATTCGTAGAGTGTAATTTTTTCTGTGTTATCTGAAAATTTATAATAAGCTAAACCTTTGTTGAGTAGTGTAAATTCTATTTCGTAACAAAATGGTATTTCCTCTAATTTATATTCTGTAAAACCTAAAGATTTAAGGAATTTTATCATAAGTTTTAATAGATTAAATAATTTGGTTGTTTTTTAACTCAATTTCGATTTAGTAAGTCCACTTATAACCTCCGCAGGTCTTTATTTTACCCTGACATGCTCTGGTTAAACCTCCTGAATCAATATTTAATTCCCTAACAGCATCAGACATACAAGAGAATCTTTTAATAATAATCCCAGTAAGAGGATCTATTTGTATACATCCTTTTTTTCTGTTTGCATAAACACCTGTTTTTCCTAATAACAGATCTTTTAAAACTTGATTTCTTCTTTTTTTTGAAATAGGATTATTTACATTTTCCTTTCTTGTCGCCCATCTTAAATTACTTAAAGAATTATCTAAAGTATTTGTGTTTATGTGATCAATTTCTTTTTTATTTTCAGGATTTGGAATAAAATGAATAGCAATTAATCTATGTATAAAAAACTGCTTCACTTTTCCGTTTTTATATAAATTAACAACGTAATAATTAGCGCTATTTAAAATATGCTTTATAGCTTTACCCTTTTTTACTGCTTTAGAATTATGTATACAGTTAACAACCCTATCTAAACTTCTAACTTCTCCTTTAGAGTTTATTTGATATAAACCTTCATATTCTTTAATATCTTTCCAATCTGCCATAATTACCTATTAAAATGATTGTATTGATATTCCTTAGTAGCTTTAGACATTAAACTTCTACACCATTCCCATGCATGAGTAACGGTTCTATTTAATCTTTCGCAATGATTTATAAGTAAATTCTCTTCTTGACAAACACTATCGATGTATTTAGATGCTAAAGAAGGAGAAAGTCCTAATATTTTTTTTAACTCATCTACAAAAACAGATTTTAATTTTGTGTCTTTGTGATATTTCGCGTCTGCGAGTAGTTTTGATGTTCTTGCTAAATAAACTATTAATTGATTTCCTCTATCTTCGATCTCAACAATCTGCTCACTTGGAGTTATCTCAATAAACTCTTGAATTATTGTTAATTCTTTTTGTATATCTTCTAATGATGTTATTAAATCATTCATTTTAAAAAGGATTTTTGTTAAACTCTAAAATTTGATTATTGTTTGCAACGTGGACGATTTTACCCGTTGCTT
>NZ_CALGVK010000054.1:0-19729 GCF_937930195.1 uncultured Empedobacter sp. | reverse complement strand
CCGAGCGTAGGAATTTTTTACTATTTAATTATAATTTTGTTGGCGAGGGAACGCCATAAAAAAAGCCCAACTGAAGTTGAGCTTTTAAATATAGATGAAAGGGTAATAATTTACTCGGCTAAATATGCAACCGTTTTGGCATCGCCATCTACAGTTACTTTAGTCAAGTTATATTTTGCTAAATTCTTCATTGATTTGTCCCATTTTTTACCGCTCAAAGCAGCTTGAGACTTTAATTCATTTAAATCAATGTTTTCGTTAGCTTTTAAGATTTCAATAATTTTAGTTTCTTCTTCTGTCAATTCGTAGGCTGGTGCAGCTTTTTCTGGACGCATTTGAGGGAAGAATAAAACTTCTTGAATAGATGGATTGTTTGTTAAGAACATAATCAAACGGTCCATACCGATTCCTAAACCACCTGTAGGCGGCATTCCGAATTCTAAAGCACGTAAGAAATCTTCGTCAATAAATTCTCCTGCTTCGTCGTCACCTTTTGCAGATAATTTTAATTGTTCTTCGAAACGTTCACGTTGATCGATTGGATCATTTAATTCTGAATATGAGTTTGCGATTTCTTTTCCACAAACCATTAATTCGAAACGTTCAGTTAATTCAGGATTATCGCGGTGTTGTTTTGTCAATGGCGACATTTCTTTTGGATAATCGGTAATGAAAGTTGGTTGAATGTAATTTCCTTCACATTTTTCACCGAAAATTTCATCAATTAGTTTTCCTTTACCCATTGTATCATCAACCTCGATTCCCATACTTTTTGCTGCTTCAAATAATTCAGCTTCAGATTTACCATCGATGTCAAAACCTGTAAAATCCATAATTGCTTGACGCATTGTTACTCGTTTGTAAGGCGCTTTAAAATTGATTTTATGTTCTCCAAAAGTAGCTTCAGAAGTTCCATTGACGGCGATAGCACAGTGCTCTAATAGTTGTTCTGTGAAATCCATCATCCAGTTGTAATCTTTGTAAGCAACATAAATTTCCATTGCTGTAAATTCTGGATTGTGTGTACGGTCCATTCCTTCGTTACGGAAGTTTTTAGAAAATTCGTAAACACCATCAAAACCACCAACGATTAATCTTTTTAAGTATAATTCGTTTGCGATTCTTAAATATAATGGAATATCTAATGCGTTATGATGTGTAATAAACGGACGAGCTGCTGCACCTCCAGGAATTGATTGTAAGATAGGAGTTTCTACTTCCATGTATCCACGATCGTTGAAGAAATTGCGCATAGCGTTGAATAAACGTGTACGTTTTAAGAAAATTTCTTTGACATGAGGGTTTACAACCATATCCACGTAACGCATACGATAACGTAATTCTGGATCTGTAAAGGCATCAAATACGTGGCCTTCGTCGTCTGTTTTAACGATTGGTAATGGACGTAAAGTTTTTGATAACAATGTTAATTTTGTTACATGAACAGAAATTTCACCCACTTTAGTTTTGAATTCGTATCCTTCGATTCCAATGAAATCTCCTATGTCCATCAATTTCTTGAAAATAGTATTGTATTCGATTCCTTCTTCTGATGAAGAGATGTCATCTCTTGATACATACAGCTGAATACGACCTTCGCTATCTTGTAATTCTGCGAAAGATGCTTTTCCCATTACACGAACACTCATCAATCGTCCGGCAAGCTTGACTACCTTTCCTTCTTCGTACTTTTCCTTAATTTCTTTCGAATTAGAAGTTACCACGAATTCTTCGGCAGGGTAAGGCTCAACACCTAAGTCTCTTAATTGTTGTAGTTTTTCTCTACGAATAATTTCTTGTTCAGACAATTGCATAGTGAATATAATTTATATAAAATGAAAGCAAAATTATGAAAAATAATCCTGATTCACGTAGTTTTTATGATTTAATAAGGGTAAGAAATATCAGTATTGATGCATGTTTTAGTTGACAAGCTCAAAACGACGCTCTAAGGTATAATCTGTATCTTGGAATTTTACTTTTTTGGTTTCGATACTGTACGAAAGCCAACCATTATCCTTGATACGCGACGTCATTTTAACGTAATATTTGATATCGTCTTTTAATCGATCTTCTGATGGTTGCTCAGTTCCTAATTTTGTAGCCAATTCTTTTAGATAGGTGTACCAAGAATTTGCAAGCCATTCTTTGTCTGCTTCCTGAAAACTCGACATAATGTAATTTGTTTGAGAAATTCCAATTTCATTTAACTTTAATTCCGTAGAAGCTGGAGTAGGAGAAGCGCTAAATAAATTGTCCATGTACGATTGATACACAAAAGGAGCACTCTCTAAAGTAAAAGTACTCTTTCCATAAAAATGATGAAATTGACGAATATCTTTATCAAATAATTTGACGATGTTTTCATCGGTCGAATAATATTGTAAATTCTTTTTAATAATCGCTATTGCAGATGGATTATCCAAGTATTTATTTTCTAAATCTTCAGCAGATAAGATTAATTCTTTTAACGTTTTATCAAGATTTGTAAACTCTAAAAATCTTCCGTCTTGATCTATTTTAAATGAAATAGAAACATTATTAACCAACGAAAAAGGATTGTTTAAATAGGATTTAGAATTGAATTGTACATTTCTAAAATTCCATTTTACAATTGTTTCATTTTGATAAATATTCTCAACTTGAACAATAACGTTATAAGTATATTGTTCTTGATGCGCAATGGTATCATCTTCCAATTTCACTTCGCTTGCTGTTACATTGTATCTTTTTTCATCACCTACATTCCAATAAGTTTTCGGAAAAATGACTGTTTCTTCTGTTTTATCAGAAATCGAATCATTTATTATCGGTGAAATACTATCTTGAACAGGATTCTGAGCGAAAATTTTTATCGAAAAAAATAGAAAAAACAGATAATATGTAAAATTAATTTTCATTAAAAAGTATCAAGTCTAAGTCAAAAATAAACCAAATTATTTTAAAAGGTTCTTTAAATCACTAAAAAATAAAAGTTTAATCATTCAATAATTTAATGCTTAAGTGATTAACCGTTTTTTTAGCACCAATATTTAAACTGAATAAATATTCAGATTTTAAAAGAATAGAATTCAAGTTGTAGGTATTCTCATACTTTACTTTCAGTTCTACCGTTTCCGAATATTTTTTAATCTCTTTTTTTACTTGTTCTTGAGATAAATTCAATTTGGCATCATTTAGCATATAATACGCCATTTCTTCCCATAATTTTTCAAAATCATCCTTGCTCAAATTTTGGTCAGAAACAATGGTATAAGTCCCTTGCTCTTTGTTAAGATCCTTTAGATAAGTGTTGGTTGTTGATGAAATAGGGAAACCAAAAATATTTTCTTGGACAGATCTTCCTTCATAATTTTCGCCTAAACGAAAATATTGCCCATTGAAATAACTGAAAACATGCACTTCTTGTTCAAAAACGTAGGGTACATAGGTTTTTGATTTGATCATTTCTTCGATGTGTGCAATGTTAGCTTTATAATCTTCAGATTTTTTACGTTGTTTAGAAAGTCGATCTGTTATTTTAAGCAATTTTTCTTCAATCTGAGGAGTATTCAATAATTCTAAAAATTCACCAGAAGGATTTGTCGTAAATTGATATTCCAATCCTTCAGAATTATTGATGAAATCGCGGTAGAAATCATCAGGATCATTCGAATGATTTTTACCATTGATAAATGTGTACTTGTTGGCAAATTCATTTTTATCCATCAGTTCAACCGATTTGTATGATTGGTTGACAACTTTAGACACAGTATCATTTACAGAAATCGAGAAGTTACGATCTGTAAATGAATAGTTGTATACTTTATTTAGTTCTAAATTTGGTTTTACCTGAACAGATTTCTCTTCAAAATTTACCTGCCCAAAAATAGCAGGAGAATATAGTAAAATCAAGGTAAATAGACTTGTTTTCATTCTCTTCAATAGTTGTACAAATATAGAATGATTATTGAATATCTACGTTATTTATTGCACGAATCATTGTGTCGACAGGCTTAGTTTCTGAAATTTCTTTTTCCATCAAAGTACCACCTATTTCTTTCAGCTTTTTCACCTGAGGAATAAAGCGGTTTTCAAGCGATCCAATCGCTTTATTATAACTTTGTGTTGCCTGATTTAAATTATGACCAACTGTGGCTAAATGTTGAATTAAAACGTTTACACGATTGTATAATTCGATTCCAGCATCGCGCATTTGATATATATTTTCTGCAACATTTAATTGTTGCCAGCTAAACGCAATTGTACGAAGCATTGTAATCAAAGTAGTGGGTGTTGCAATAATTATTCTATTGTTTAGAGCATCCTCTATCAAAGTTCGCTCCAATTCTAAGGCTGCACCAAAAGAACTTTCAATTTGTAGATACATCACCACATAATCTGGTGCTTCGGTATATTGATTCCAATAGGCTTTAGAGCTTAAATTCTTTAGATGTTCGCGCACTGCTTTTGCATGTAGTTGCAAATGATGTTTCCTTTGGGTTTCATCTTCCGTTTCAAAAGCCATCATATACTGGTTCAATGGAACTTTAGAGTCCACGATTACTTTACGATTTCCTGGAAGATTAACAATTAAATCGGGACGAAGTAAACCATTTTCAGATTGTACAGAAGTTTGTTCTTCGAAATCGCAAAAAGATGACATGCCAGCAAATTCAACGACACGACGCAAACCTATTTCACCATATTTTCCTCTTGTGTGCGAAGTTTTAAGTGCAGAAACTAACGTGTTGGTTTCTTTTTGTAATTTATCCGTTGTGCCACGCATCGAATCTAAGAAAACTTTTATTTCTGAATATGCACCTTCACGTGCCTTTTCAATTTCAGAAATTTTTCCATCAAATTTATTTAAGCTTTCATTCAAAGGTTTGATCAAAGAATCAATGGCTTGTTGACGTTTTTCCAAATCATTCTTCGAATCAGAAAAGTGTTTGTCTAACGTCGTTTTTGCTAAATCAAGAAATTGTTCATTATTACTTCTCAAAACTTGAGCTGATAGTGCTTCGAATTGCTCTTTTAATCGTTCGTTTGTTTCAAGCATAAATGATTTCTGTTCTTCAACTGCTTTTATCGCTTCTTGATGACGGACGGTTAATTCCGTATTTTTTTCGCGTTCTTTTTGCCATTGATCCAAATTGAAATTGGCATCATCTTTTATTTCGATAAACTCACTTTTTAACGATTCATATTGTTTCTGAAGTTCTTGGTATTTTATTTCATTTCCAATTATGGCTGAATTTGCTTTAGATTTAGCATATAAAAAACTGATTACAGCACCAATGATAAAAAAAAGAAGGGCTGTTAAGATAATTGCGCTGTTCATGGATGATAAATTTAGAACAAAGGAACGATTTTATCCGACATAAGATGTCGTTAGTAGATTTTATTTAACTAAAAAAGACTTTCTAATTATAAAATAAGAAGCCTCTCGTTGCAAAACGAGAAGCTTCCTTTTGTGTAAAGAGAAGCTTCCTTTTGGGTATCGAGAAGCTTCTTGTTAGCTGATAAGAAGCTTCTTGTTTTTAATTATGTTATTTTATAGAATCGTTTGATACGTTTCGTAGATTATCTTTTGTCTCGAAGATGGAGTTTTTGATGATTTGAGAACTTTCATTTAGAATAGGTAAAATTTGACTTTCGTCTTTTGTTTCTTTAAAACCTAATTCTAAAATTGGATCTGCGTAATACAAAACACTTGCGGATAATAATAATGAAATAATTAATCCTAAAGCTGCTCCACCAAATCGATTTATGATTCCTAAACCAATTGCTTCGACGGTTTTTTGCGTGATACTTGAGGCTAACTTTATGGTGAAAAAAGCTAACGCAAAGGTGATTATTAAGGCAACTATTGAAGTTAAACTATCAGCGACGATATTGTAAGCATCGACATAAATTTCAATGATTTGATAAAATTTAAAACTTAACCAAATTGCGACAAAAAATCCGACTAAACCAATTAATTGTGAAATAAATCCTTTGAAAAATCCATTGATAAACCCCAAAGCTAATGCAATTAGGATGAGGATATCAAGTTGATTAAAATCTGACATTAAGCGTTTTGTAATTGATGCTTTTCAGCGATTTTTTTCAAGGTACCGATTAGAATATCAATCTCCTCTTTAGTTGTTTCATACGAATACGAAACACGTAAAGGCGTCATTTGATCGATTTCTTCTTCTGTATATAATGTTTGCATGACTAATGAAACTTTAGCTGCACCAGAACTGCATGCACTTCCTTGAGAAACTGCGATACCTGCCAATTCTAATTCGAAACCAATTAATGTGTCGTGAAATGGTAATTTGATGCTTAATAAAGCGTATAAACTTTTGTCTAAATCTTCAGAAAGTCCGTTAAAAGCGACACCTGGAATTGCTTTTTTTAATTGATCAATCGTATATTGTTTGATTTCTTTGATGTGTTTTACATGTGCTTCTAATTCATCTAAAGCCAAGTCTAATGATTTTGAAAGACCAACAATTCCGTATACATTTTCTGTTCCAGAACGTAAACCTCTTTCTTGTCCACCACCAGCAATCAATGGTTTGATATGTGATGCTTTTTTAGCATACAAGAACCCAGCACCTTTTGGACCATGAATTTTATGAGCAGAGCAAGAAGCGAAATCCATTCCCAAATCTTGAAAATCTAAATCATAATGACCAACAGTTTGTACTGTGTCGGTATGGAATAATGCATTATTTTCTTGACACATTTTAGAAATTGCTTTCACGTCTGTTAAGTTTCCAATTTCGTTGTTTGCATGCATTAAGGAAACCAATGTTTTTTTAGATTGATCTTTTAATACTTCTTCTAATTGAGCATAATCGATATTTCCGTCTTTTAAAATATTCAATTTAACGACTTCAATATTGGCTCTATTTTCAACGTCTTTTACGCTTTCTTGCACACATTTGTGCTCCATATCAGATGTAATGATTCGAGTAACGCCCAAATCATTAATACAAGAACGAATAATTGTGTTGTTAGATTCTGTTCCACAAGAAGTGAAATAAATTTCGGCAGGAGAAACGTTTAATCGTTGCGCAATATTTTTCCTTGACATTTCGATCAATGCTTTGGCTTCTCTACCAAAAACGTGAGTAGAAGATGGGTTACCAAAAATGTTTTTCATCACATGAGCCATTTCGTCTACTACTTCTGGACGAATTGCTGTTGTTGCTGCATTGTCTAAATATACTCTTTGCATTATCGATTATTTTACTGTATTAATTAATTATTGGGTTTTGATCAACAAATTTAAGTAAAATGAAACGATTGAAAAAGTAAATTGTTATTTAAAACGCATTAGATCCGAAGTTAAAAATCGCCATTCAGGCGTTAATAGAACGCCTTCTTTTGCCATATACCAAGGAGATATTAAATCATTGCTTGGATTCGTGATAATTTGTAAATCTTGGCTTGGATAATAGCTTTGCGCCAGAATAAAGAGTTTGTTTCCTAAGTTATCTTCAGCAAGATCCATCACGATAACAGCATGATTTTTTATACTTCCTTTTTGCAAGAAAACATCGCCTATTTGTAAATCTTTGAGGTTGATAGGCTTCATTAACTCAGACATGGTATTCGAATTGGTGTTTTCTAAGTAATATTGTAAATATTCAATGTATTTTGAATAAGAATGATCGCCATTTACATATTTTGAATAAGGAATTGGTTGAGTTGAAACTTTTGCCAATTTATCCATTTCAAGATATTTTTTGGAACGATAAAAATATTCCAAGCGCAAGCTCATAACTGCATTTGCATTAAACTGAACATTTTTTTTGGGTTGTTCTAAATCTAAAACTCCAACATAAATATTAGGATTAGGTTTTTTTTGACCGTCAAAAGTATAAACGGGGGTATTGCTATTTTTAAGCGAAATATTATTTAACCATTTTCCAAAGTTATTATAATTTTGATTTCTTAAGAAATTTGGAGGCGTATCAAAACGTTTAAAAATCTTCAATTCACGAGGATGAATGATACTATACTCTTCATTTTCTATTAATTCATTATTCGTAGAAGATTTTAGAATATGTGTATTACAAGAGGTGAAAAGAGTAAATATTAATATAAATGTAAAACTTAAAAATTTCATTGAAACAGAAAAAAAACGTACTATTCTTTGGTTAAGAGTTGAATTTGATCTCTCAACTCGGCTGCTTTTATAAAATCTAAATTTTTTGCAGCTTTTTCCATTTCCTTCTGCAATTTTTGTACCAACTTATCTTTATCTTCGGTTGAATAGTTTTCATTAATTTCCGCAGCTTGCTGAATCAAATGTTTTTGTTCGTATGGATTTTCTTCAAATTCTGCTGCCGCTAAACTTAGCTTTGTAATTTTTTTGTTTAGTGCTTGTGGAACTTTATTGTGTTCTTTGTTGTATTGCATTTGTATTTCACGACGACGATTAGTTTCGTCTATCGTTAATTGCATACTGTCTGTTATACGATCTGCGTACATAATCGCCAAACCGTTGATATTTCTCGCTGCACGACCAACTGTTTGTGTTAACGAACGATGACTTCTTAAGAACCCTTCTTTATCAGCATCTAATATTGCAACCAAAGAAACTTCGGGTAAATCTAAACCTTCTCTCAAAAGATTAACACCAACCAATACATCAAATAGTCCTGTACGCAAATCAGCCATAATTTGAACACGTTCTAAAGTGTCAACATCAGAGTGAATGTAGCGACAACGAACGCCGTATTTAGTTAAGTATTTCGTTAATTCTTCTGCCATTCGTTTGGTTAAAGTTGTCACCAAAACACGTTCGTCTAACTCAACACGTTTATTGATTTCTTCCATCAAATCATCTACTTGGTTTTGTGTAGGACGAATTTCGATAATTGGATCTAATAATCCTGTTGGACGAATGACTTGTTCTACAACAATTCCTTCTGATTTTTCTAACTCGTAATTTGCTGGCGTAGCCGAAACATAAATCACTTGATTTTGTAAAGCTTCAAATTCTTCAAATTTTAAAGGACGATTGTCCATTGCAGCTGGAAGTCTAAAACCATATTCGACCAAATTCTCTTTACGAGAACGGTCTCCTCCGTACATGGCATGAACTTGAGAAACTGTAACGTGAGATTCGTCGATGACCATCAAATAATCTTCAGGGAAATAATCTAACAAACAGAAGGGACGAGTTCCAGGTTCGCGACCATCTAAGTATCTTGAATAATTTTCTATTCCAGAACAGTATCCTAATTCTTTGATCATCTCCAAATCAAATTCTGTGCGTTCTTGCAGACGTTTAGCTTCGAGATGTTTTCCAATTTCTTTGTAATAATCAACTTGTTTTCCTAAATCAATTTGAATATCAGCAATAGCGCCATTTAAGGTATCTTTAGAAGTTACAAATAAATTAGCAGGATAAATATTAATTTTATCTAATTTGGTAGAAGTTTTACCTGTTTCAACATTAAAAACTGAAATTTCTTCGATCTCATCTCCAAAGAAATTAATTCGAATTCCGTCATCTGCGTAAGCTGGAAAAATATCTAACGTATCGCCTTTAATTCTGAAATTTCCGCGTTGAAAAAGTCCTTCAGTTCTCGAATATAATGCCTGAACCAATTTATGTAAAAAAGCTGTTCGGGAAATAATTTGTCCAGTTTCAATCTGAATTACATTTTTATGAAATTCTGTTGGATTTCCAATTCCATATAAACACGAAACCGAAGCGACTACTAAAATGTCACGACGACCAGAGAGTAGAGAAGAAGTTGTACTTAATCGTAACTTTTCGATTTCTTCGTTAATTGATAAATCCTTTTCGATATAGGTTCCTGAAGAAGGGATATAAGCTTCGGGTTGATAGTAATCGTAATAGGATACAAAATATTCGACTGCGTTATTCGGAAAAAACTCTTTGAATTCCATGTACAATTGAGCTGCTAACGTTTTGTTATGCGCTAAAACCAAGGTAGGGCGTTGAACATTTTGTACAACATTGGCAATCGTAAATGTTTTACCAGAACCAGTGACACCTAAAAGTGTTTGATAACGATCATGACTAAGAATACCTCTTGATAATTCTTCGATAGCTTTTGGTTGATCACCTGTAGGCTTGAATTCAGAATTTAATTGAAATTGCATTCTACAAATTTACAAATAATTCAGTTAAAAATGAGTGTTGAGAAATGTTGGTTTTAAAAGAAGAAACGGATAAAAAAATAAAAAGGCGACTTTAAGTCACCTTTTCATCAAAACCACAAAAAAATGAGAAAACTGTTTACTTAGTAAACAAACTTCCTTCCATTATTACAAGCTATTGCCCGCTATAACCATTGCAAATATAGGTCGGTTTTTTGTGCGTGCACAATAAATGATAATACTTTGTTTTATTGGTGTCGATAAAAGATATCTATAATAATGTTAAAACGTCTGATTACAACGTTTTCGTAAAATCAAATACATTTAGTAGTGTCAATTTTACACTAGCGAATTTTCGCTAAATTCCATAAGTTTTCTAATTCAGAAATCGTCAAATCGGCAATGTTTTGATTATTTTCTTTTGCGATTTCTTCTAACTTTTGAAAACGACGGATAAATTTTTTGTTCGATCGTTCTAATGCATCTTCTGAATTAATTCCATTGAATCGTCCATAATTAATTAAAGAAAATAAAATATCGCCAAATTCCATCTCTTTATCCAAAGGATTTTCTTCGTTTTTAAATTCGTTAATTTCTTCTACAATTTTATCAAAAACTTGTTCAGAATTTTCAAATTCAAATCCAACACCTTTTACTTTGTCTTGAATTCGATAGGCTTTTACCATTGCTGGGAGAGAAGTAGGAACACCAGAAAGGACAGATTTGTTTCCTTCTTTTAATTTGATTTGTTCCCAATTTTGAAGTACTTTTTCTTCAGTATTTGCTTCTACATCCCCATAGATATGCGGATGACGATGAATTAATTTGTCACAAATACCATTTAAAACATCAGCTACGTCGAAGTTTTGTTGCTCTGATGCTATTTTAGAATAAAAAACCAGGTGAAGAAAAACATCACCTAGTTCTTTTTTTATTTCATCCGAATCTTTTTCGATAATGGCATCCGAAAGCTCATAAATTTCTTCTATAGATAACGTACGCAACGTTTCCATCGTTTGTTTACGATCCCATGGACACTTTTCACGTAATTTATCCATTATATCTAACAATCTTTCGAAAGCTCGTAATTGATTTTTACGTGTATTCATTTCTAATTATTCAGCGTCTTTATCTTTTTTAGCTGTTGATTTTTTAGCAGCTGTTTTTTTAGCTGGTTTTTCTTCAGCATCTTTTTTGTCAGCAGCCTTTTTTGCAGGTGCTTTCTTTTTTGGTTTTTCTTCTGCTACAACTTCTTCTGCAGGAGTTTCAACAACTGGAGCTTCTTGTGCTTGTTGAGCAGCCATTGCAGCTTCTACAGCAGCTAAGTCGATGTTTAATAATCCGTTTTTGTGTAAGATATTATACCATTGAAATAATTTTTTCAAATCAGAATCGTAAACTCTTGAATCGTCATATTCTGGTAAAACTTCTTCCATATATTTACGCAATTCTGTTCCAGAAGATTTGTGGTCGATTGTTTCTCCACCGTTTTCTTTCTTGTAAATTCTGAAGAAAACTTCTGCTAAAGGAAACTCTTGTGATACACCGTAAATTGCTACATTGTCTAATAAACTAACATTGTAGTTAGATGCGATTGAGATTTTTTTACCTTTTTCTAAATCTTCAACAACGAAACCTCCTCTTGTTTGAGAAATTAAACGGTATAATCCTGGTTTTCCTGAAATTGCGATAACTCTTGATAAATCCATATTCTATTATGTTTAAGGGTCTATGAAGGGAATTTCATTTTGTAACTCGTGTTTACTTTCCCTTTTGTTATATTTTTTAATTTATTACTTATTAATTTCTTTTTAAAGCTCGAAATATAGTCAATAAAAAGCTTTCCTTCCAAATGGTCGTATTCATGTTGAATAACACGAGCACGAATATCCGAAAAAGTTTCGGTATGTTTTACCCAATTTTCATCAAAAAATTCTAATGTTACCGATTCTGGACGTGTAACATCTTCATGGATGTGAGGAATACTCAAACATCCTTCTGTAAATGCCCATTCATCTCCTTCAGAACTGCTGATTTTTTTAGGATTGATGAAAACGCGTTTAAAATTTTTCAATTCTTCTTTTACATCATCATAATCTTCATCCTCTTCGAAAGGTGAACAATCAACGACAAATAAACGTATATTTTTTCCGATCTGCGGTGCTGCGATACCAACTCCATTCGAGTCGTACATTGTATCGAACATGTTTTCGATCAGTTCGTGTAGATTTTTATAATCTTGATCTATATCTTGTGAAACTTTACGTAAGACAGGATCTCCGTAAGCTACAACTGGTAATACCATTTTCTGATCTTTTTTTATTAATTTATCGGCAAAGATACGATTTGTTATAGTTTATGTGATAAAAATGATTGTAAAATTATTACAGCACTCACTTTATCTACCATACCCTTTTCTTGACGTTTTTTCTTTTTCATTCCACCTTCGAACATAGCTCGCGAAGCCATTTTAGAAGTAAACATCTCATTTTCACGATGAATTTTAATCAATGGAAATTGTGCTGAAAACTTTTTTAAAAAAGGTTGTATTTGATTTTCAATCTCATTTAATTCTCCTGAAAAGCGAACAGATAATCCAACGACAAGGTCAGAAACGTTTTCTTTCTCGATATATTGTTTCAAGAAATCCATCAATTTTGAGGTTTCAATGGTATCCAAAGGCGAAGCTATAATTTGCAATTCATCGGTTACGGCAACGCCTGTTCTTTTTCCTCCGTAATCTAACGCTAATATTCTTGACATTTGGCAAATTTATAAAAACGATTCAATAATAAATAATCTCTATGAAATCCCTTGATTATAATTTTTATATTTGTGGCTATTATTAATAAAGATGGAGAATTTAAAACAAATCATAGAGAAAGCTTGGGACAATAGAGAATTGTTACAAGAAGATGCAACACAAGCAGCAATTAGAGAGGTAATTGAGTTGATTGATAATGGACAATTGCGTTGTGCAGAACCAGTAGCAGATGGTTGGCAAGTAAATGAATGGGTGAAAAAAGCAGTTGTTATGTATTTCCCTATTCAAAAAATGGAAACGTTAGAAGCAGGAATTTTTGAATACCATGATAAAATGGAATTGAAACGTAACTATGCTGAAAAAGGAATTCGTGTTGTGCCAAATGCTGTTGCTCGCTATGGTGCGTATATTTCTTCTGGAGTTATTTTAATGCCTTCTTATGTAAATATTGGAGCGTATGTTGACGAAGGAACAATGGTGGATACATGGGCAACTGTAGGTTCTTGTGCACAAATTGGTAAAAATGTACACTTATCTGGTGGTGTTGGTATTGGAGGTGTTTTAGAGCCATTGCAAGCCGCTCCTGTAATTATCGAAGATAATGCATTTATCGGTTCTCGTTGTATAGTCGTAGAAGGTGTACATGTTGGGAAAGAAGCGGTTTTAGGTGCAAATGTAGTGTTAACTGCATCTACAAAAATTATTGATGTTACAGGTGATCAGCCAGTAGAAATGAAAGGATTTGTTCCTGCACGTTCTGTGGTTATTCCTGGTTCTTACACGAAAAAATTTGCTGCAGGCGAATACCAAGTTCCTTGTGCATTAATCATCGGACAACGTAAAGAATCTACGGATAAAAAGACTTCTCTAAATGATGCTTTACGTGAGCACAATGTAGCAGTATAATTTAAAAGCAATTTTTTAAAAAAAATAGCAATCCTCATCAGTTTGATGAGGATTTTTTTATTTCAATCAAACATTATTTAGTAGTTTTGCTGTATAACTATGTTTTATGAAAGTTTTGATTATCCAACACAAAATGATTGGCGATGTTTTAATCACTTCATTGTTGTGCGAAAATATCAAAAAAGCTTATCCACACGCAACTATTGATTATTTAATTAACAGTAACACATTACCAGTTTTAGAAAACAATCCTTACATCGATCATAAAATTATTTTTGACGAGAAAGAAAACAAAGGATTAAAGAAATTGATTCGATTTTCTAAAAAAATTAATCAAAATAAATATGACGTTGTCATAGACGCTTATTCAAAACTACAAAGTTGGATAAATGTGTTCATTAACAACGCACCCAAAAAAATATCCTACAAAAAACCAGGTCGAACATTTTTGTATACCGATAATGTAGTCAAACACAACGAACCAAAATCATATCTTGGTTTGGCAATAGAACATCGTTTGTCATTGTTAAAACCTCTTGGTATTGAAACTCCTTTGGCTACGGCACCAACGTTGTACTTAACAGAAGCAGAAATTCAGAACGCGAAATCATTGTTCCTAAAACATGGAGTAGATTCTTCTCGAAAAACAATGATGATTAGTTTGCTTGGCTCTGATCCTTCCAAAACCTTTCCATTGAATAAAATGGCAAAAATGGTTGATTTTATTGGTCAACATTTCAATGTTAATCTATTATTCAATTATTTTCCAAAACAAATAGATCAAGCCAAAGAAGTTTATAATCAATTGTCTAAAGAAACACAATCAAAAGTTTATTTTGAACTATTGGGTAATGATTTGCGCGAGTTTATTGCGATTACAAATCAATGTGATTTGATTGTAGGAAATGATGGAGGTGCCATAAACATGACAAAAGCGGTAGGAAAAAAATCATTTATTATTTTTTCTCCTTGGATTGATAAAAATGTATGGGCAACTTTTGAAGATGGAATAAATCATACAAGTGTTCATCTGAAAGATTATTTTCCCGAAAAGTTTGCAGATCTAAATAACCGAAGAATAAAAAAACGAGTTGATGAATTCTATTCATTCTTTGATTTTGAATTGTTTAAAGACAAATTACAAAAATTTCTTGATCAGAATGAAATTGAACGACAATTTAAATCAGATAAAAGCGTTGAATTAGAAACTCAAAAAGATTATTCTATAGAATCAATGTCTACTAAAATTACAGCTTTACTAATAACTTATAATGAAGAGAAAAACATCCAACGATATTTAAATCATGTTGGACAATATGCTGATGAAATAATTATAGTAGATTCTTATAGCACTGATAAAACAGAGGAAATAGCGTTGCAAAATCCTAAAGTAAAATTTGTAAAACGTAAGTTTGATAATTTTACGAGTCAACGAAACTATTCCATTTCACTGGCAAATAACGAATGGGTTACCTTTTTTGATGCCGACGAAGGGATTCCTTCAGAATTGATAAAAGAGATGGTTTCTACTATTAAAAATCAGCCAAAATTTGATGCGTATTATGTTTATAGAAAATTCTTTTTTAGAAATAAACACATCAAATATTCTGGAATGCAAAATGATAAAGTGATACGCTTATTCAGAAAGTCGAAATCGCAGTACAAATCTGAGCGCATGGTACATGAAATAATTGAATGTCAAGGAAATGTTGGTTGTTTTAAGAATAAATTGGATCATTTTACTTATGATAATGAAAAGGAATATCTTGTTAAATTAAATAGCTATTCAAGATTAAGAGCGCAAGAATTAAGAAAAAAAGAACTCAAACCTAATTTTTTTCATTACAAAATAAAACCAGCTTATCGTTTTTTTAATTATTTCGTGATGAGATTTGGTTTTTTAGATGGAAAAGATGGTTATACAATTGCAAAACTACACGCAATTTCTGTTGCGAATCGATACAAATATTTAGACGAAATTTATAGAAATGAGAAGCTATAAAGCGTAGTTCAGCAAAGAAGTTGAAGATTTTATTATACATTTGCGATAGATTATAAAATAACACAATGAAAGCATATGTTTTTCCAGGACAAGGTGCTCAATTCTCTGGAATGGGTAAAGACTTGTACGAAAATTCTGAAATAGCAAAAGAATTATTTGACCAAGCAAACGAAATCTTAGGATTTGATATAAAAATGATCATGTTCGAAGGTTCTGCTGAAGATCTAAAACAAACAAAAGTTACTCAACCAGCAGTATTTTTACATTCTGTAATTTTAGCAAAAACCTTAGCTGATTTTAAACCAGAAATGGTTGCAGGTCATTCTTTAGGTGAAATTTCTGCATTAGTTGCTAATGAAACCTTAGATTTTGAATCGGGATTAAAATTAGTGTACAAACGTGCATTAGCCATGCAAGATGCTTGTGAAGCAAATCCTTCTACAATGGCTGCAATTTTAGGTTTAGAAGATAAAATTGTCGAAGATACTTGTAAAGAAATCGAAGGAGTAGTGGTAGCAGCAAATTACAATTGTCCAGGTCAATTAGTGATTTCTGGAGAGATTGAAGCAGTTAATTTAGCTTGTGAAAAATTAAAAGAATTAGGTGCTAAGCGTGCTTTGGTTTTACCTGTTGGTGGAGCTTTTCATTCACCTTTAATGAAATCTGCAGAAGAAGAATTAGCAAAGGCAATTGAGGAAACGACATTCAATACGCCTATTTGTCCAGTTTATCAAAATGTGACAACAACAGCAATTACCGATCCAGCAGCAATTAAGAAAAATTTAATTGCTCAATTAACGGCTCCTGTAAAATGGACTCAATCTGTTCAACAAATGATAGCTGACGGTGCAACTGAGTTTATTGAGGTAGGACCAGGTAACACTTTACAAGGTTTAGTGAAGAAAATTAATAGAGAGGTGTCAACTTCTTCTGCACAAATCTAATAAAAATGAAAACATACCGTTCCAATGGAAAATTATTCCTTATCGGGGAATATATTGTAATAGATGGAGCGAAAGCATTTGCATTGCCCACAAAATATGGGCAATGTTTGTTTGTAGAAGATTCGGCTAAAAATACAAATACGATAAGTTGGAAAGCAACTAAATACGATGACTCGTTATGGTTTGAAGCTGAATTGAGTTTAGATCACTTAGATATTATTTCTTCAACAAATGATCAATTAAGTCAATCTTTGCAAACAATTCTCAAGCAAGCGCAAACATTAAATTCTGATTTTTTTAATTCTAATAAAAGTTATCAATGTTTAACAAAGTTAGAATATCCGCAAGAATGGGGTTTAGGAAGTAGCTCTACTTTAATCGATTTAATTAGTCAATGGATAGATGTTAATCCGTTCGAATTGAATAAGTTGACTTTCAATACAAGTGGTTATGATATCGCTTGTGCACATCATAATAAACCAATTTTATTTCATAATAAACCCCGAATAGAGGTGGAAGAATTGGAGCTGAATTGGAATTTTAAAGATAAATTATATTTTGTTTATCTAAATCAAAAACAAGATACACAGGCGGTTGTAGGAAACCATTACAAGAATAAACCAAAAGACTGGCAAATGATTAATGAGCTTTCTGATTTGGTTGTTCAGGCGACAAAGGTTGATAATTTAACAGATTTAGAATCTATTATGGTTGAATATCAAGATCGATTAGGTGCTTTTATGCAAATTCCAAAAGCGAAAGAATTGTATTTCTCGGACTACGAAGGAAGCGTAAAAAGTCTTGGAGCTTGGGGGGGCGATTTTGTTTTGGTTACTTATAGAGAAGGGATGAAAGAGTATTTTAAAGAAAAAGGATATGACACGATTATTCCATTTTCTGAAATGATTCAGAATTCTTAAAATTATTTTTTTAATATTTCTAAAATACAGTATAAAAATAAAGGAGAAATTAAATTATTTCTCCTTTATTATTTATTTAACTTAAACAGTTTTTAGCGAAGTTTAATGTCGCCACCATCTGCCATTAAGGTCTGTCCAGTCATATATTTGCTGTCTTCACTAAGTAAAAAAGCCACGATTGGAGCAACATCACTTTGAGGATCACCAAAACGTCCTAAAGGAATTTTTTCTACTACGTGATTATAATCTTCAGGGAAGTTCTCTTTCCATTTCTCAACTCCAGCTGTTAAGGCAAGAGGACAAACTACATTGACACGAATATTATCAGCAGCCCATTCATTTGCTGCAACACGACTTAACCCTCGAATAGCTTCTTTTGCAGCTGCATAACTTGCTTGAAATCTACTTCCTTGCAAAGCGGCACCAGAACCAAAATTAACGATAGCACCTTCTGATTTCTTTAATTCGTTGTAGGCAGCTTTCATAAAATTAAGTGTGGCTCTAAAACCTGTATCAAACGAAATTGACCAATCATCTTCAGTAAGTTCCATCAATGGTTTTTGTCTCGAAACATGGGCATTATTCACTAAACCCGTAAGTTTACCAAATTTAGTTAAAGCTAATTCAACAGCTTCCTGTGCAACAGCTTCTTGAGAAACATCACCTTTCAAGAAAATCACCTTTCCTTCGTTTTTCTTTTCAATCGCTAACCCAGCTTCTTCATTAACATCAACTGCGATAACAGATGCACCTCTTTTTACAAGTTCACTGGTAATTCCACCACCAATGCCAGCAGCACCACCTGTTACAATAATTATTTGATTGTTTAAATTGTCCATAATTCTTGATTTTTTATTATTTAAATAGTTAAGAGCTTTTAGTAAATTTAAGAAAAAAATACAGTATAATATAACTCGTGGGGAAATGTTACTTATTTTTAATTATATAGTAATCATATAAAATACTGCTTGTGTAGCTTAAAACTAAACTTCGATAACTTTATTAGGAATAAAAAAAAAACTTCGGTGAGCCTGTCCTGAGTTTATGGAAGGGTTCAACAAGCTTTACTTCAATGCATTTTAATATATCTTTTGTCTTCCAGACATGACGAAAGCTTAGTTATTAGCTGATGTTATTCTGTAAATTTTGATTTAAGTGTTTTTTGTTATAAAAATGAAGGACAGAAGTGGACAAAACCTGACCAAAAAAGATGAACAAGATTATATTTTTTATCTGTATTATTTGCCTATTAAGGCTTTTAATTTCTTTTTTCGAGCTTGTTTTCGATGAAATTTAAATTGAA
Source organism: uncultured Empedobacter sp. (assembly GCF_937930195.1). Lineage (NCBI taxonomy): Bacteria > Pseudomonadati > Bacteroidota > Flavobacteriia > Flavobacteriales > Weeksellaceae > Empedobacter > uncultured Empedobacter sp. The sequence continues at coordinate 774 of NZ_CALGVK010000054.1, read as the reverse complement.
ACTCTTCCGTTTTGCTCCACATCGCATTTATTACCTTCTGTTCTGGTTTATGAACGAGTATTGCATATTCTTTCGCCATTATTTCAACCATTTCTTTGTGTGGTGTAAGGCGAGAAAAGTTTTTCATTCTTGTTTCAAAATTCATTGAATCATGAAAATTCATTCGATTCAAATCAACTAAATAAAATTCGTATTGATTATCTCCGATTTGTTTAATTAATGTATTTCCAGGCGAATGATCCAAAAATTCAATTCCAGCTTCGTGTAATTTGAACGTAAAACGAGTAAATTGTTTTAGAATTTCTGTTCTATTTGGCCATTTTTCGTCATGTACCAATTCGCGATAAGTTAAATCCGCATCAACTAATTCACAAAAATAATAACTTTCTCTAAAACTAAGTGTTGATGTATTCTCAATAAACGCAATTGGGTAGGGCGTCAAAAAACCTAAATCGATTAATTTATTCGCATAGTCGTACGAACGTTTTGCTTTTGATTCTCTAAAAAAACGATAGACAAATTTGTTGACAATATTCGGAATTTTGAAAGATTTTATAGTGGCAATTTTTCCCGATTCTAATCTGGTTTTTTTGATAGAATTTCGTGTTCCTTTTGCAATATAATCATCAATCAAATCATAACTGTTTATAATAGATTTGATTTCTTTTGATGTGGTTTGATAATTATTATTTACGACAATTTTTTGTGTCATTTTATAAAATCTTGTAATTAATATAGAATAAAACTATATTTCATTTTAATCTGTCAAAGATA
>NZ_CALGVK010000053.1:0-5032 GCF_937930195.1 uncultured Empedobacter sp. | reverse complement strand
TTTTATAGGTTTATCTGAAAAAGAAGTAATGCCTTCCCAAGCAAATGACAACATTTTTTTCAAAGGATATTTACTCTCCCCTAATACTCTTTCTTTTCTTTTATAATATATTTTACTTTGTTGAAATCCAATTAAAGGGAATATTCCTCTTAAGAATAGATGAGATTCATTAAATTTTAAAAATTCAAGCAATACTTTATTATTTATTATTCTATAGTCTGCATGATTATAATGAATATTCACTCCTAACTTCATCATGAATAAATAAAATAATTCTGCAGTTTTTCTTTTAAAAAATGTATCTGTTATTCTTTCTTCCCTTATTCCATAAACAATATCATTCCCTTTAGTATATTCTGATATCATATCTTCAATAGAATTAATATCATCTTGAAGATCTACATCCATTGTAATATAAGCATCAAAACTATTTTTAAGAGTTTCCAGACCTGCAAGTAATGTAAATTGATGTCCAACATTTCTTGCTAATTTAATTCCAATAATGTTAATTTCTTTAAAGCTTTCTATTATCTCCCATGTTTTGTCTTTACTTCCATCATCTACAAAACAAATCTTACTATCTGAAGAAATAATTTTTTTAGAAACAAGTTTAGTAAACTTCTCAACAATTTCATTTTTAGTTTTAATAAGAACTTCTTCTTCATTATAACAAGGAAAGATAATTACAATCTTATTCATTATCTAAATTCTTTATATATTCAATTATTCTCTTCACTGCTTTTCCATCTCCATATGGATTATGTGCATTACTCATTTTTTCATATAAATTCTTATCATCTATTAAAGCTTGTACATTTTTAACAATTAAATCTACATTTGATCCTACTAGTTTTACTGTACCAGCTTCTACAGCTTCTGGTCTTTCTGTTTCATCACGAACAACAATTACAGGTTTTCCTAAACTTGGAGCCTCTTCTTGCACTCCGCCACTATCGGTAACAATAATCTTTGATTCGTTCATTAGCCAAATAAAATTAGGATAGTTTAATGGTTCTATTAAAACTATATTTTCAATACTAATCAATTCTTCATGAACAATTTTTAAGATTTTAGGATTTAAATGGACAGGAAAAACAAATTGATAATTTTCGTTCGATAATGCAAGTTCTTTTACAGCTTTACATACATTCAAAATTCCATTACCATGGTTTTCTCTACGATGACAAGTTATCAAAACAATTTCCTTATTAGATAATAATCTTAATTTTAAATCTGCAACAATAGAGCTATCAGATTTTACTTTTTCTATTCCATATAACAAAGCATCAATAACAGTATTTCCAGTAACAAAAATTTTACTATCATCAATGTTTTCTTTAATTAAATTTCTTTTAGATGATTCAGTCGGAGAAAAATGATAATCACTCAATACAGATGTAATTCTTCGATTTGCTTCCTCAGGAAAAGGATTTCTTAAGTCTGAAGTTCTCAAACCTGCCTCTATATGGCAAATTTTAGAGCCATGATAAAAAGAGGCTAAACTAGCAGCCATTGTAGTAGATGTATCTCCATGTACAAATACATAATCAGGATTATAAACTTCTAATACTTCTTTTAAATTATGAATTATTCGTTCTGTTATACTATATAAAGTTTGATTTTCAGTCATTATATTTAATCTATAATCACATTCCAATTCAAAAAAATCTAATACTTGATCCAACATTTCTTTATGTTGTCCAGTATTACAAATTTTTACATCAAAAAAATCTTCTTCTTTAAAAGACTTTATTAATGGAGCTACTTTTATTGCTTCTGGTCGTGTTCCAAAAACAAATAAAATTTTTTTCATACTTAATATAATAATTTAGGTAAATTTCTAATACAAAACGCTAAATTACTAATTTTCTTTTAAATTAATCTTCATTTATTTTTTAACCAACTCATCTAATTTATTCCGTAAATTTGTTCTCACATTTTAAACTAAATTATTTGAACTATGTTCCTCGAAAATACCTTTAATCATAACAAAAAAAGTGGATGGATAGAAGTCATCTGTGGCTCAATGTTTTCTGGTAAAACCGAAGAACTTATACGCCGTCTAAAACGTGCCGAATTTGCTAAACAACGTGTCGAAATTTTCAAACCAACAGTCGATACACGTTATGCAGAACGCGAAGTGGTTTCACACAATCAAAACTCGATTACATCAACGCCTGTCGAATATTCTTCGGCAATTTTATTATTGGCTGATGATTGTGATGTGGTAGGAATTGACGAAGCGCAATTCTTTGATGAAGGAATCGTAGATGTTGCCAATCAATTAGCGAACGAAGGAAAACGTGTGATAGTGGCTGGTTTGGATATGGATTTTAAAGGTCGACCATTTGGTCCTATGCCTAATCTAATGGCAACTGCCGAATATGTGACCAAAGTACATGCGATTTGCGTGCGTACAGGAAATTTAGCCAATTACTCACACAGAAAAATAGACAGTGATCGTCTTGTCGAATTAGGCGAAACTTCAGAATACGAACCATTAAGCCGAGCTGCTTTTTGGGAAGAACATAACAAACAAAAAGTTGAAAACGTATAATCTAAATCAAATTTCGAGCATCACCAATGGTACTTTGATTGGAAACGGAGATGCCATCATCGATCAAATATTCTTTGATTCGCGTATGATTGTCAATCCAACTCACGGAATTTTCTTTGCACTTCATGTCAATCAAAAAGATGGTCATTTATATATTCAAGATGCCTATCAAAAAGGAATTCGAAATTTTGTGGTCGAAAAAGCATTGACTCATTTACCTCAAGCAAATTTTATAGAGGTTGAAAATCCTCTATTTGCTTTACAAAATTGGGCAAAAATTCATCGTCAACAATATCAGTTTCCTGTCATCGGAATTACAGGTTCTAATGGAAAAACAATTGTGAAAGAATGGTTGAATCAATTGTTATGGAAAAAATTCTCAATTGTTCGAAGTCCAAAAAGTTATAATTCTCAATTCGGAGCAGCGCTTTCTGTTTTGCAAATGGAAGAAAAAAATGATTTGGGAATTTTTGAGGCAGGAATTTCGATGCCAAACGAAATGCAAAATCTCGAAGAAATTATTCAGCCCACAATTGGTGTATTGACAAAAATTGGAGAAGCGCATTTAGAGAATTTCAAAAATCAAGAAGAATTGATTCAAGAAAAACTGAAATTATTTTCGAATGTAGAAAAATTAGTTTTCAATATCGATAATGAAAAAGTTCGTCAAGCTATTCTTGAAAACATATATTTAAGCAATATAGATAAATATTCTTATGGTTATTCAGATTCTGCCACTGTGCAAATCAAGCAAATCATAAGTAATCAGACTAATACGCAAATTTCTATTTTACATAATCAAGAAGAATTCACTTATTCTATTCCTTTTATTGATGATGCTTCGATTAAAAACAGTTTAATTTGTTTAACAACATTAATCAGTTTAAACATTGATTACAATCAATTTAAAGAAGAATTTAATCAATTATTACCAATCGAAATGCGTTTGGAAATAAAAGAAGCGATTAATCATTCTATCTTAATTAATGATACCTTCAATTCTGATCTAAATTCATTAAAAATTGGGCTAAATGTTCTTAATCAACAACCTCGTGATAAAAAATCGCTGGTTTTGACGGATATTTTACAAAGTAATTTATCTGACGAAGATTTATATCAACAAGCTGCCGATTTAGTGAATCCTTATCATTTTGATGAAATCGTTTTGATTGGTGAAAAAATTTCGCAGTTCAAAAATTTGTTTCAATCGTATGTTCGTTCATTTAATTCGACTGAAGAATTCTTGGAACAATTCAAACATCAACATGTCGATAACGAAGCAATTTTATTAAAAGGTGCTCGTCCATTCAAATTAGAAAAAATTTCGAACGAATTGGAAACGCGTTCCAACGATTCTGTTCTCGAAATTAATTTGCAACATCTTATCGAAAATATAAATGTATATCGTTCGTTGCTAAAACCAACCACTAAATTGATGTGTATGGTAAAAGCGAATAGTTACGGAACGGGTAGTTTTGAAGTGGCAAATACGTTACAAAATAATGGAGTTGATTTTCTTGGTGTCGCAATTGCTGACGAAGGAAAAGAATTACGCGAAGCTGGAATTACGGTACCAATTATTGTGATGAATCCAGAGCAAAGTAGTTATTCTACTGTAATCGATTATCAATTGGAACCCGAAATTTATAGTTTACGTGTGTTAAAATTATTTATTCAAAAATTACAAGAAAAACAGATTTCTTCATCTTTTCCAATTCATCTGAAAATGGAAACGGGAATGAATCGTCTTGGGTTTCATGAAAATGATTTCGAAGAATTAATTGCAATTTTAAAAGATCATTCACAGGTTGTTGTTCGATCAATTTTCACGCATTTGGCAACAGCAGATATGCCAGAAGAAGAAGATTATGTCAAATATCAATTGAATCGTTTTGATAACAGTTATGCTGCTATTTCAACAGCCTTAAACATAAAACCAATTAAACATGCGTTAAATTCTCCAGGAATTGTTGCCTATGGCGAACATCAATACGACATGGTTCGTTTAGGAATTGGTATGTACGGTTATTCGGAATATACCGATTTTATGGAGAAATACCTGAAACCTGTTGTACGTTTTAAAACGGTTATTTCTCAAATTTCTGAAATTGAAAAAGGTGAAACTGTAAGTTACGGTCGTCGATTTACCGCAGAACGAAATACCAAAATTGCAACTTTACCTGTAGGTTATGCCGACGGCATTCGTCGTTCGCTTGGTTATGGAAAGGGAAAAGTTGGTATTCATGGAAAATTAGCTACCATAACAGGATCTGTTTGCATGGATATGATGATGGTTGATGTAACTGACATATCTTGTAAAGAAGGTGATGAAGTTACAATCTTTGGTAATCTTCCAACTTTAGCGGACGTTACCGAATGGTTAGATACAATTCCTTACGAGGTTTTGACTTCTGTTTCGCAACGGATAAAACGAGTATATTATAAAGAATAATACATAGAAAGAGTTACTGAAAA
>NZ_CALGVK010000052.1:0-1635 GCF_937930195.1 uncultured Empedobacter sp. | reverse complement strand
TTATTTTATGGAAATGGTATGAAGGATTTATGAGATAGTTGAGATTAAGCGTTAAGCAAAAATAAAAACTCCAAATTTCATAAAATTTGGAGTTTTTTATTATTTTAAAAATTAACTGAGACATTAATCCATTCTGGATCAAAATCAGCGTTGTATTTTTTATAGAAATTGATTGCAGGCTCATTCCAATCTAAAACTTGCCAAACCATTCCGTGGTAATTATTTGCTTTTCCGTACGCAATTAACTCATCTAACAATAATTTTCCAATTCCAGATCCACGCATTTTTTCTGTTACAATTAAATCCTCTAAATATAATCGACGACCTTTCCAAGTTGAATAACGATCATAGTGTAACGCGATTCCTTCCACTTTACCATCTACTTCTGCTACCAAAGATCCCCAAACTGGTTTTTCTCCGAAGCCACATTCTTCCATTTCTTCTAAAGTTACTGTAACTTCTTCAGGTGCTTTTTCATATAAAGCCAATTCGTGAATTAACTCTAAAATTCGAGGACAATCTTCTTTTCTTGCCTCTCGTATTGTTACATTTATCATTGTTGTGTATTATTTATTTGTATCTTTTTTTGATTCTTCGAGAAGATCAGAATTAAAAACTTCTAACTTAGTACTTATATCGTCATTCCTATTTCTATTCCTTTTATGCGACGATATAACTCTGTTGCATAATTATCCGTCATTCCTGAAACATAATCTAAGATTCCCATCACTTTTTGATATTTCGTTCCTTTTTCATACAAAAATTGAGTAGGAACCAAACGTAAAGCTTTTTTCTCGAATGTCTTTCGTTCTTTTTCGTCTTTTAAGATTGGAGGAATAAATTGAGAAAGTAATTCTGACATGACATTATAACCTGCATTCTCAATCTCTAAAACTGAACGATGATTGTAAATATTTTCGATTGAAAAACGTTGAATTTCGTCCAAAACTCGTTTAGTTACTTGTTCTGTTTCATTTTTGATCACATCTAACAAAGCCGTTTTAAATTCACCTTTTACAATTTGATCAAAATTATTTTGATAGACCTCAACCGATTTTTGTGTCAATAAATTAATTGATTTTGCACGTAAATATGCAATTCGATCATTTTTATCTGAAATTGATTTCAATGTATTTTTTGTTTTATCAATTTGAGATGGATCTAAAGATTCGACCAAATTCAAAAATAATTTTCGGCATTTATCATGATCGATAATTCCTAAACGTTGTGAATCTTCGACATCGATTATCGAATAACAAATATCGTCCGCCGCTTCTACCAACCATACAAACGGATGTCGCTTGTAAATAATTGGCGAATCTTGTTCCAAAATCATATTAGTTTTTTCGGCAATTGTTCTGAACGCTTCTTTTTGAGCCTGAAAAAATCCGAACTTCTTACGATGCAATTGAGTTTTATCTTTTGCAATTGATTCGCAAGGATATTTTGCAATCGCTGCCAATGTAGAATACGTTAAACGTAAACCACCTTCGGACTTTCCGTTTTGTTGTTGCGTCAGAATTCGGATTGCATTTGCGTTACCTTCAAAATTGATTAAATCAGCCCATTCTGCTTCAGTAAAATATTGTTTCAAATCAGTTTCGTGACGATCAAAATAAGAGGCAATCGCATCTT
>NZ_CALGVK010000051.1:0-5276 GCF_937930195.1 uncultured Empedobacter sp. | reverse complement strand
TTACGATTCGTTTTCTCCATGATTTCTGTTGTTAATTTCTTTTGCAACCATTTTCATTTGTTTCTCAAATTCTTGCTTTGAAGCTTCAAAATATTGATCTGAATTTTCGGCGTGTTTTGCGATTTTTCGCAATGATTTACGATCACTTTTAATAAAAATTTCTCCAATTTTAGCAGCTTCATCATAGCTAAAACCGTATTTCATTAGAATTTGTCTTCCTACATAAACAGATGAGAAAAAGTTTTCTCTGTACACTTCATTCAACCCATCTTTTAAATAATTGTAGGCATAACTACGGTTTTTTGCACGAACAATAATTTCGAGATTTGGAAAGTTTTTTCGAACGATATATACCAATTTTTGATTGATTTCTGGTGGATCTAAAGCGGCTACAAAATATTTAGCATGTTCGGCTCCAGCAGATTTTAATAAATTAATATTTGTTGCATCACCATAAAAGACATTAAACCCTTGTCTACGCATTTTCTCCACACGTTCGCTGTCATTATCTAATACAATCGATTTTATTCCAGAACTTTTTAAAACTCGGCTTATGGTATTCCCAAAATCACCAAAACCTGCAATAATAATTTCTCCGTCAGCAGAATTTGGCGTTATTTTATCGTTTTGAATAATGGTTTTAACTTTTGTTTTGACTCCAAAATATTTTAGAATTAATTTTTCATTTAATACCAAAAGTAAAGGCGTGATAACCATTGTAATGGCCGTTGTAGCCAACATCATATCATACCATTCTTTGCTTAAAATATCTAAATTTCGAGTTAATGCTAAAATTACAAAAGCAAATTCTCCGACTTGAGATAATAATAAAATGAACAACCATTTTTGATCAAAATCAAATTTGTGTTTGATTCCAATTAGCCATAAAACCAAAGATTTTATTAACATAATTCCGAATGTTAATCCAAGAATCATAAATGGTTTATCTGCAATTAATTTGAAGTTTATTGTTGATCCAACTGCAATAAAAAAGATTCCTAATAACAATGATTTAAACGGCTCGATATCACTTTCTAACTGATGTTTATATTCATTATTTGCTAAAACTACACCAGCGATGAAAGCTCCTAAAGCAGGTGAAATACCTACTTTTTGCATTAAAACTGAAACGCCAATTACCAAAAGTAACGCAGATGCTGTATAAATTTCACGTACTTGCAACTGTCCAACATATTTGAAATAAGGTGTAATAATATAGCGACCAATTACATAAATAAAAGTAATCGCTCCTACAATTACCAAAGTTTTCATGAAGGCTGGACCTCCAACAAGTAAGCTTTTTGAATCGTCTCCGATTGATTGTATGAGCGAATCTCCAACCAAAAGCGGAATGATCGCTAGTATTGGAATAACCATTATATCTTGAAATAAAAGTACCGAGAATGTCGACTTACCAATACTAGTTTTGGTCAATCCTTTTTCGCTAAGTGTTTGCATAATTATCGCAGTAGAAGACATCGTTACAGCAAATGAGATGGAAAGAGCCAAGGGTAAATTCATTTTCAGCGCAAAAACTCCAACTAATGTTGTAATTAGAATTGTTCCCAAAACTTGCATTCCTCCTAGGCTGATGATTTTATCTTTCATCTTCCAGAATTCTTTCGGATCAAGTTCTAATCCTACAAGGAAGAGCATCATTACTACACCAAATTCTGTTGCATGCATGATATCTGCTCCATCATTACCTACAAATTTTAGGACATAAGGTCCAATTAAAACACCCGCAATTAAATATCCTAAAACCGAACCCATACCAAGTTTTTTAGAAATCGGTACGCAGATTACAGCTGAAAATAAAAATATAAATGCTTGTCCAAGAAAATCGTCCATTATTTTAGGTTGCTTTGATTATAGTTTTAACTATTATTTTGTTTCGATTGAAATGCAATTGCATAGAATTTAAATTGTTTAATCATCGCCAATAAACCGTTCGCACGAGTTGGAGATAAAAATTCTGATAAACCAATTTCGTTGATAAAATCTGTATCCGATTCTAAAATATCTTTTGGTGTTTGCTTGTCGTACATTCTTACCAATAAAGCAGCAATTCCTTTTGGTAAAATGGCATTAGAATCAGCTTTAAATTTGATGGTGTTTCCATCAAGTTTTGCATCTAACCAAACAGAAGACTGACAGCCTTTGATAATTTTATCATCTGTTTTTTCTTCTTCAGCTAATGCTTCTAAACTTCTCCCTAATTCGATTAAATATTCGTAACGTTGTTCCCAATCATCAAAAAATGAGAATTCGTCTACTATTTCGTTTTGAATTTCTTTAATTTTCATAAGACAAAGTTAGAAAGTTTTTGATAGTTTTTATCCAAAAAAACACGTTAAATCGCTCGATTCTTTTAGTTTTCTTATTTTTGTTGCTCAATAAAATTCAATTCCTAAAAAATGAGGTACACTTTCATTGTAAATCCAAATTCTGGAAATGCAAAACACGATATTTCAATCGATTTTCTACAAGCAAAATTTGATGCTTCTGACGAAATAGTTTTGAAAGAAACCGCTTATCAATTTCATGCAAAAGAATTGGTAAAAGAAGCAATAGCAGACCATTCGGATGTGATTGTTGCGTGTGGCGGAGATGGAACAATCAATGAAGTGGCCAGTGCTTTGGTAAATACAAATATTGCTTTGGGAATTATTCCTGCTGGTTCTGGAAATGGTTTAGCAACCAATCTAAATATTCCGAAAGATATCAACAAAGCGATTGAAATTATCAAAACAAATTCTGTACATACAATAGATGTTGGTCGGGTAGAGGATAACTATTTTTTTAGTAATCTTGGTTTTGGAATTGATGCTGAAGTAATCAAAACGTATGAAGAGAATCAAAAGCGAACAATTACTGGTTACGTTGATGCTTCTGTTAAAACATTGTTGAATTACAAATCAAAATTATTTCGTCTTTATATAGATGATGTTATAATCGAGAAGAGTTTTTATTATCTTTTCTGTTCTAATTCAAACATTGCGGGATATGGTATCTCTTTTACACCAAAAGCAGATTTATCTGATGGAGAGTTGGATTTGTTAATGATTGAAGATTTAGATGTTTTCGAACAATTTTATTTTTCCGTTTTAGTTTTGGCTAAAAAAATTGATTTGTTAGAAAAAGCTCAATACCGTAAAGTAAAAAAATTCAAAATTGAAACCTTAGATGGTTTACCGATTACGTATCAACTTGATGGAGAAATACATCAAACTAATTCACCTCAAGTGAAAGTTAAAGTCTTACCAAATGCGTTAAAAATTATTCATTAAGTTTATAATTGATCGATAAATAATGATTTAATTAACAATTTAATCTTTTTATTATAAGTGATTTAAAAGCTTATTAACATGGTTATAAACGTTTTGTTTACAACCATTTTTTTTACTATTTCTGTTTAGATAAAGTCAATCGTTGTAACTTTGATAAAACTTTTGCAATGAATACGGCATATAAAATTTTAGCAATAGATTCTAATCATGAATGTTTGAATAAAGGACTTCGAGAAGCAGGATTTATAGTTGATGAAGATTATAGTTCACCCAAAGAAATTATTGAACAAAAAATTAATCTTTATGATGGATTAATTGTTAGAAGTAGATTTCCAATCGATAAAACTTTTTTGGGTAAAGCAACTAACTTAAAATTTATTGGTAGAGTAGGGGCAGGCTTGGAGAATATTGATGAAGATTTTGCAGCGCAAAAGAATATTATTTTATTTAATTCTCCAGAAGGAAATAGAGATTCTGTTGGAGAACATGCAATTGGTATGCTTTTGATGTTAATGCATCATCTGCGAAGAGCTGATAACGAAGTTCGTAACGGAATTTGGAAACGCGAAGAAAATCGTGGAGACGAATTGAAAGGTAAAACGGTCGGAATTATTGGTTACGGAAATATGGGAAATGCTTTTGCGAGACGATTGCAGGGCTTTGAAGTTAATGTCATTTGTTATGATATTTTACCAAACAAAGGAAATGATTTTGCGAAACAAGTTTCATTAGCTGATTTTTTTGAACAAGTTGATGTCGTAAGTTTGCATACGCCGCAAACAGCAGAAACGATGAAAATGGTAAATGCTGAATTTATTTCGAAATTCAAGAAGCCATTTTATTTTGTGAATACAGCTCGTGGAAAATCTGTCGTTACAAAAGATTTAGTTGAAGCAATGAAAGATAGAAAAGTAATGGGGGTTGCGTTAGATGTTTTGGAATTTGAAAAATCAAGTTTCGAGAAATTAGTTGCTTCAGAATTACCAGAAGAATTTCAGTATTTAATTGAAGCAGATAATGCAGTTCTCGCACCACATATTGCAGGTTGGACACACCAAAGTAAAATAAAATTAGCAGAATTTATTCGAGATAAAATTATTCAATGGAAGAATAATTGTTAATCATATAGAATAAAAAAGGTTCCGAAAATTCGGAACCTTTTTTCATTTTGTAAGTTTTTTGTAAATCTTATACAAAATGATGGCTACTATAATTACAAGAACAATCTGGAATAGAATCCAAAGCACCACATTAAATGTCGACTCGCTTGAAATTGATAGCATAAATATTCCTCATGTGTTAACTGAATGCTAAAATATAAAATATTTTTAACATTTAATTAATAGATGAAAAAAAATATCTTTTTTCTTCATCTTGGTTTAGTGATTGATAACTTATCACATATCAATTTTTAAGTTTATAAATCAGCATAAATTTGTAAAAAATTAAGAACTATGAATTACCAAATATTTAAATCAGAGTCTAGAGGAGGAGCTAATCATGGATGGTTAAATACTCGTCATTCCTATAGTTTTGCAAGTTATTATGATCCTTCTCGTATTCATTTTGGTGCTCTACGTGTTGTAAATGATGATATCATAACAGGTGGAATGGGATTCGGTAAACATCCGCATGATAATATGGAAATTATTACGATTCCAACAAAAGGTGGTATTTCGCATCAAGATTCTATGGGAACAGGTTCTATTATTGAGTCTGGAGATGTTCAAGTGATGAGTGCTGGAACTGGTGTTTTTCATAGTGAAATGAATGCCTATGAAAACCAAGAAGGACATTTTTTTCAGATTTGGATTATTCCAAATAAAATGAATGTAGAACCACGTTATCAGCAAATATCTATTCGTGAAGTTGCAAAAGAAAACGAATTGTACCAAGTTCTTTCACCGTATGCAGATGATCAAGGTGTTTGGATTCATCAAGATGCTTGGATTTTTTTAGGAAATTACACAGAAGATGTAACAGAAA
>NZ_CALGVK010000050.1:0-5279 GCF_937930195.1 uncultured Empedobacter sp. | reverse complement strand
CCTGCCACACACATGAAATTTAACGAATATGTTGATTTAATAAAAAAGCAACCTTCTGACTTAAGAATTTTCTTTTTTATTATTAAAGATAAAATTCCTGAATTACTTAACAATTTTACTTATCCAGACCTTGGGTTAAAATATTTTGAACGATTACCTACTTTATTCTTCGGCGGAAGTGAGGCAAAAGTTTTGATGCATTATGATGTAGATATGACGGATTTTATTCATTTTCAATTTCAAGGCGACAAACGCATTTTATTATTCGAACCTCAACAATCAAAAGCATTGTACAAAGTTCCCCTTTCGGTTCATACGATTTACGAAATAGATTACGATCACCCTGATTATGAAAAATTTCCAGCCTTGAAACACGCCAAAGGATTTGATTTTGTAATGAATCACGGCGATGCTTTATTTATTCCGCGTGGTTATTGGCATTATAACCGTTATTTGGAAGCTGGTTTTTCGATGTCATTGCGTGCTTTTCCGAATGAATTTTTTCAAGTCTTGAATACCGTTTATCATGTTTTTATTATGCGTTACACTGATAAATTCATGCGCAAAATATTTCAAATCAAATGGATTCATTTTAAAGAAAAATGGGCAATCAAGAAAAGTCACCGTTTTTATAATATTAAAAATTAACCAATAAAAAAATCCGCTCGAATAATCGAACGGATTTTATTTCTTCTAAAAAAGTACTTATTAGTAAGAAGCGTCTTTGATACGAGCTTTTTTACCACGTAATGCTCTGAAGTAGAAGATACGAGCTCTACGAACTTTACCTCTTTTGTTCACTTCAATTTTTTGTAATGCTGGCATGTTTACTGGGAAGATACGCTCTACACCTACATCTCCAGACATTTTACGGATAGTGAAAGTTTCTGTAGTTCCTTGTCCTCTTCTTTGGATAACAACCCCTTTAAAGAACTGAACACGAGTTTTTCCACCCTCTGTAATTTCTTGATAAACTGTAATAGTATCACCTGCTGCGAAAGCTGGGAACTCTTTTTTAGCTACGTATTTCTCTTGTACGTATTTTACTAAATTTTCCATTTTAATAATTTCAATTTATTTAAATTGAGCAACTTAAACGTCCTTCGTCAGAGGTTGAACAATGTGTGTGCAAAATTAATCAAAAATCTTGATTATACAAATGATTCTCTTAATTTTATATGTGATATTTTATTAATTCGTGTGTATAAACTTGATTGTTTAATTGCGCAATTATAGATTTCATCGCAACAATTCGTGCCGATTTTTTGTCATCTGTCTCAATTTCTATCCAAGGCGAATCTTTTGTTCCAGTTTCTTGAAACATTTTATCAATATAATTGGTATAAACCTCCCATAACTCTTGTGCTTTTTGATCCAATGCTCCTAACTTCCATTGTTTCATCTCATTTTCTTTTCGTTCCTGCAAACGTTCTGCTTGCTCATCTTTCGAAATAGAAAGAAAAATTTTAATCAAAATAATTCCGTCTTCTTGTAAAAGTTGTTCTATTTCACTTACTTGTTTCAAGAATCGATTGTATTGTTCTTCTGTACAAAATCCGAAAACTGGCTCAACTACCGCTCGATTGTACCACGAACGATCAAAAAAAACAATTTCTCCTGCATTTGGCAATTCTTTAAAGTATCGCTGAAAGTACCATTGTCCCACTTCTATTTCTGTTGGTTTTGGTAAAGCTTCTACACGATATTTTTTAGGATTTAGAAATTCGGTAATACGAGAAATTGTCCCTCCTTTTCCTGCTGCATCTCGACCTTCGAAAATAATTAAAACTCGTTTATCTTCTTGAATAACTTTGGTTTGTATTTTCAATAGTTTTTCTTGAAGTTGCTTTAACTCTTTTTCGTAAGCTAATTGTTCTTTGAATTTCTTTTCTTTAATGATATCATGTTCAACTAAAAAATCAACGATTTCTTGTTTATTATTTATTTTCTCTAAATCACTTAAATCAAATTCTGCCATAGTATTAGGTTTAAAGACTATATTTCAACTTCTAAATTTTGATGTTTCAAAATGCGTTTATTTTTATCATCATAAGGTATTTTAGACAAAATATATTCCATTGCTTCAACCCTTGCTTTATATTTTTTATTGGCATCAATTATTTTCCAAGGTGCTATTTTTGTATGGGTTAATTCAAACATTTTATCTTTATATTCAGAATAAACTTCGAACAAATCTTGTGCTTTTTGATCAACAGAACTATACTTCCAACGCTTAATAGGAGAGTTAACAATATCGTTAAAACGTTTCATTTGTTGTTCTTTTGTAATGGAAAAATAAATCTTGATTAGATAAATCCCAGAATTAATCCACATTTTCTCCACATCATTTACTTCATTCATAAAAGTTGCGTATTCATCTTGAGTACAAAACCCATTAACTGGCTCAACTACAGCTCTATTATACCAGCTTCTATCATAAAAAACAATTTCTCCTTCGCGTGGTAATTGACGAACATAACGCTGAAAATACCATTGTCCACTTTCAACTTCATTCGGTTTTGGTAAAGCGACAATACGATGTTCTCGAGGATTTAGATGTTCCACAATTCGACGTATAGCACCACCTTTTCCTGCTGCATCTCTACCTTCGAAAACAATCACCACTTTTTTCTTGTGATTTGCCACCCAAGTTTGAAGTTTAATCAATTCCTCTTGTAACTCTTCGATTCGTTTTTCATATTTTACGGTACGCAATGCTTTTGCAAAATTTAATTGGTCATGATCTGACTGCAATAATCCAACAAGTCCTTTTTTTGTTTCGATTAATTTTAAATCCTTCGGTTTTAATTCCATTTTATCAACATATAAAATTAATGATTCATTTCTTTTACCATTCGATAATAACGTTCAATCACATTTGGATCGACCATCAAATCAGCTTTCGACTCATCTTTCCCCTTGTAATTAAACAAAGATAGAATATAACGAATCGTTTCTAATCGAGCCAAATTTTTATTATTTGCATTTACAATAATCCATGGTGAAAACGAATTATGTGTTCGAGAAAACATTTGATTGATGTAAGTCGAAAAATCGTTCCATAATTCTTGCCCTTTCGCATCAACAGGGCTATATTTCCACTTTTTAAGTGGATTATTTAAACGAGAATCAAAGCGTGCTTGCTGTTCCTCTTTTGTAATCGAAAACCACAATTTGATAATGTGTGTACCCGATTCGTATAGCATATGTTCAAATTCTGAAACTTGAACCATAAATTGTTCATATTGTTTTTCTGTACAAAACCCCATCACAGGCTCTACAACCGCTCTATTGTACCAACTTCTATCAAAAAAAACAATTTCTCCTGCATTTGGCAATTCTTTAATGTAACGCGTAAAATACCATTGACTTTGCTCTACTTCTGTTGGTTTGTTTAATGCAACAACACGCATAGATCGTGGGTTAAGATGTTCTCTAAAACGACGTATTGTTCCTCCTTTACCTGAAGCATCTCTACCTTCGAAAATAATGGCTACTTTTTTGTTTTCTGTTGAAATCCAATTTTGAAGATTGACTAATTCGGATTGTAATTTTAGCAATTCAGTTTCATATTCAAATTTCTTCAAAACATTTTTATATAATGTATTTTCTTCTTGATTTTCGACCAAAAAATGCATTAACTCTTCGGTTGTTGTAAAATCAGAAATCTTACTTTTTTTCATAAATAATATAGATTGTAAAAATCTTTTTTAAGATAGAAATTTTGAGCAATATAAAAGTGAAGAATATGATAAATCTTTCCATTCAAATCATAAAATTTATCATGTTCAACCTCAGCCAATTTGGTTAAATTTGTATAAAATTAGTTTTTTGCGTATCCTATTTTTCATATCATTAATATTTTCTATTGCATTTCGTCCTTTAATGCCTGTGATAGATTATGTTTTAAATTATGATAAAATTGCAACTGAACTATGTGAAAATCGCGAAGAACCAGAATTACTTTGTAATGGATTTTGCTATCTGAAGGATGAAGTTTCTAAAAGTGAAAAGAATCTACCAGAAAATCATTTTGTCAAAAATTCGATCAAAGTTCTTGATGCGCTTATACCTCAACAACAATTATTATCATCCAAAACATATTTTTATCAAGAACATAAATCACATATTGATTTTTACCAAGACATTAATTCTGATTATATTATTCGTTTAGTTTTTCATCCGCCAATTATTTAATTTTTTAAAATCTATTTGAACTATAAATTTAGACAACAATTAATTAAAATTAACTAAACAATTAAAAATGAGTAATTTAAAAAATATATTTACACTTACAATTTTAGCAATAACATTTACAGCTTGTAGCAAAGAACAACCAAAACAAGATGATTTTGAAGTAAAACATGTTTCACACGAAGAAATGAAAGCAGCAAAGAAATTAGATGTTGCTGTTGTAAATGAATTTGATCCTATTTGCGGGATGAAAACTGCTGATCATTTAAGTGATACTGCTAATTATGAAGGAAAAACCTACGGTTTTTGTTCGACAATGTGTAAAGATGAGTTTCTAAAAAATCTTGAAAAACATATTCATGAATAAACAATTAATCGCTGTTGTACTTATTATTTTAGGCGTTATTGGATCTATTTTTTGGTTAAAAAATAAACCAAAAGATAAGTTATATAATGTGATGAAAGTTCCTACATTTTCGATGACTAATCAACATAATCAAACAATTACTGATCGGGATATGTTAGGAAAAGTATACGTTGTGGAGTTTTTCTTTACAAGCTGTCCTACGATTTGCCCTGTGATGAGTCATAATTTACGTTCGATAGAAGATGAAATTAACAATCCAAATCTTGGCTTTATTTCCGTTACAATTGATCCGAAACGAGATACGCCTGCTCGTTTGTTAGAATATTCAAAACAAATAGGAGTAAAATCACCGAATTGGCATTATTTGACAGCAAATCGTGAAGTGATTGAACAACTTTCGGATAAATTTAATATTTATGTTGGAAAAGATGAGACAACTGCAGAAGGATTAAATCACAGCGGAAAGCTCGCTTTAGTTGATAAACAAGGAAATATAAGAAGTCGATACAATAAATCAGGCGTTCCTATGTTGTTTTATTCGGGATTAAATTACAAAGATCCTGAAGGTAAAGAGACTTCCCTTTCAGGTGAACATCATCCTGAAATTGAGTATTTAAAAGAAGATATCAAAAAACTTTTAGCAGAATAATAAAAAGCGTCAACAATAGACTGCACCCAAAAGTTTGGACAGATTAAAAATTAATAATTATAAAAATGA
>NZ_CALGVK010000049.1:0-2153 GCF_937930195.1 uncultured Empedobacter sp. | reverse complement strand
TGATATTTCAAAAGGTCGAAATGATGTTTTGGCTCTTATGTTTGACATGAACAGTTTATGGGAGCAATTTATTTTAGTTACTTTAAAAAGAAAGCTGAAATCCCATCATGTTTCCTCACAAGTAACCAAGAATTTTTGGAAACCCAATTCAGGTTATTCATCTAAAATGCGACCTGATATTATCCTAAGTTGTAGAGATACTGGAGAAAACATTGTTTTAGATACGAAATGGAAAAATCTAAACGGTTACAATCCTTCACCTGAAGATTTGCGACAAATGTATGTGTATCACAGATTTTATCAAGCTAAAAAAGTTGCTCTTGTATATCCTTCAGATCAACATTCAATTCAAAAAGGAAATTATTTCAGTTCAGAAAATCATTTAGAAATGTCTGATAAAGAATGTAGTATTATGCAAATTGCAACGGCTTCAGATATTAAAGTTTGGCAAGAGGAAATTGTAAATCGAATTAAAATATTATTAGATTAATCAAAATTTTTTGTCACAAAAATCAACAAAATTTGTGATAATTATTACAGTATAAATATGACAGAAACATCTAAAAATCAAATAGAAACAAAAATTTCAAAATCTCTTTTTGGCGAAATATTTTTTTTGATTTAAGATTTTCGAAATATTAAAATTCATAACTTAAAATGTCCGTTATTCTATACAATTTGATTCATTTTGCATGGAATAACGGACATTTAATATTTGAACATTAATTACTTCTTAAATACCTTATAAATTAACTAATTGATCTAATTGTTTCTGAATTTCTTCATTTTTTATTTTACGATGTGATGCATTGTACACACATTTTCCATCTTTTATAATTAGGATTTGCGGTGATTCGTGCTGAACATTGTATCGTCGTTCAATCTCATTAGAGAGTGTTCTATACGTTAATAAATCTAAATAATTCAGTTCAAAATCGCTTTCTTTTACAATATCCCAAATTATATCACATAACCCACAAGTTGTACTGTGTTTATAAATAATTTTTGGTTGATTAAAAGATGCTTGATCAATTTGATCTAAATGATCTAAAGTTGTAATATCTATTTTTTTCATTTTTGATTCTATTATTTCGCTTCTAAAATTACGTTGAAAAGAAGGAATAACCTATTCTATTTTCCTTAAAGGATAAATTATAAAAAATGTGTTAAGGAAATCTTCTCGTTCAGTTTTTTCAATCTATAACTATTTTTAATTTCTTCAATCGACGCTGATAACTTTGCAAATAATTACGTTTTAACTTATCAGATAAAAACGATTTATTGATTAAATCTACCACTTGATCTTCTTTCGAAGTTAGATTTTGAAGAACTTTTATGATTGATTTTTCTGTCATCCCTGCTTTTTCTCCCAATACCATTAATTGATCAATGACTTTTCCTTTTGAATTGGATTTTGGTAATAATCCATCTTTTAAAGCAAAATCAGCATCGTCAATATGAATTTTGGTATTTAGTAAATCATATGCTGGACTTAATTTAAAATCTCCTTGCTGAGTTTCTATTAAAGAAAAATTCTTTAAATGAGCATCTCCATTTGAAAACAGATAATTGAAAAGGATTAAAGTAAATAACTTTGGAGTTTCTACTTTCCAAGCTGGAACATATTTTTTTAAAGCATCAAACAATTCTAAGTAATTACCTTCGTATTTATATTGTTCTCCATCTGTCGCAGGTGATTTCCCTAATAAAGAAGCGAAATCCTCTACTGCTAATTTTTCACCATTTTCATTGTAATCAAATCGTTTCGTTATATAAGCTGGACTTCCATCTTTAAAAAAAACTAATGCATTTTCTGCTGTTTCAATTTTAAAAATTTGTTTGGCAATTTGCATCGTCAAATGTTCATTCGCTGGTGCAAATTCACTATTTTTTGGTAAATCAGAAATTGGTTTTAAAATATATTGACCACTTTCGTTTTCATTGGTTAATCTTAGTTCTTTTCCATCAAGAATTAAAGAATATTTCTCTTGAAATCCCGAAATAGAAATATGTGTTTGATTTTGGTTAAAACTACTTTTATCCTTACGATCAGTTGGCGAAGTATAATTTAAAATTGGATTCACTTTTTTTCCATTAAACAACTTCTTTAATACACTGGGACTGTACGCATTAAAATTTTCTTTTAAAGAACC
>NZ_CALGVK010000048.1:0-3438 GCF_937930195.1 uncultured Empedobacter sp. | reverse complement strand
CAACCTAAGAAGCTGCCTACATTTGCATTTCTTCTCCCATCTCTTCTGCTTCAGGACGTTGTCTATTTCTATCTTTTTCATTTGTGTTCTTGAAACGATAAGTAAACGATAAATTAATCGAACGTTTCATCCAACGCATACTTTGATAATTAATATAATCCGATCCGTATTGTGTCATTTCACGTTTTCTTGAATTAAAAACGTCACGTACATTTAAAGATAAAGTAGCTTGTTTATTAAATAAATCTTTTGATAAAGAAAAATCCATTGACAAGTTATCTTCAATTTTTTGTTGCGCGGTTTTCATACTTCCCATGTAATTTCCAGCAACTTGAATTTTGAAATCTGCTGGTAAAGTAAAGTTAGATGATAAGCGTCCTCGAGAACTAAATCCGTCACCAGAAAAATCTTGTGCGTCTACTTGAGTAGAAACAATTCCTGTTTCAGGATCTTTTATTTCATTCGTTTCTTCGTAATATCCTGTTCTTTTGTATCCAAATAAATTCACATTCAACATCAAATTCCACCATCTTGCAGGTTTATAAGTTGCTGTTAAATCTAATCCATAACGATCTTCTTCACCTGCATTTATAGGCTTTGTAATGAATACATCTTCTCCGCTATCGTTGATATTTTTACGTTGAAACTGGTTAATCATATCTGTTGTTCTTTGGTAAAATAAACTTGGTGTAACCATTAATTTACCCACAGAAGCAATATAAGATAACTCTAAAGAGTTTGTATAGGTAGGATTAAGATCTGGATTTCCGTTTCTTACATTTCTATCGTCTGTAGCAGAGAAGAAAGGCATTAACATGAATCCCATTGGACGACGAACACGACGAGAATAACTTAATTGCATCTCGTTTTTATCCGTAAACTTATAGTTTAACGTTAACGTTGGAAATAAATCTGTGTATTTTTTAGAGATGTTTTCTCCTGTCGTATAATTCTTAATTTTCATATCAGAACTTTCCACGCGTAAACCTGCAAAATATTGGAACTTTTCTCCAATCGCATTTCCATATTGTGTATAAGCGGCTAAGACATTTTGTTGGTTATCTACATTTGCAAAAAACCTATCGTCTTCCACATAATTGCCATTATCTTCTAAGAAATAAGTTCTATTATTTGTTTTTGTATCACTAAAATCTGCACGAGCTCCCAATTCGAACTTCCCTTTTTCTCCAATTGGACGTACATAATCTGCTGTTATGACAACATTTTTCTGATCTTCTAAATTATCTGTAATACGATTTGAAAACTCATCAACATACGAATTTGTTGTATTGTCAAATCTTTTTGTTAATCCTTTAACCAAACCATCTTCATCTTCTTTTTGACTTGAGAATCGACCTGTGAAAACAAACTCGTGTCCTTTTTTATCAAACTCGTGTTTGTAGTTTAAATCAAAATCAAAGTTATTCTCGATTTCTTTTTCATCTTGAAGATTGTACTCATTTTTCAAGAAAGTCATCGCATTATCAAAATAATTATAATCAACCAACGCGTTATTATTTCCATTATTATAACGATAACCAGCCGATAAACCTACTGTGTTTTTATCATCTAAATAATATTCACCACCTAAACGAATATTATAATTTCTTCTAATTCTATTGTTATCTCGATCCGTTGATCTGTATTGTTTTACGACATCAGTACCTTTATTAAAACTTGTCATAAAAGCCGAACCTTCTCCTTCTCGATCCGCATAACGAGATCCTAAAGTTGTGTAGATATTGTATTTTTTCGTTTTATAATTTAAGTTCACATTTCCTCCAATCATGGTTGGAATCCCTCCATTCAAAGTTACAGAACCATTAAAACCAGCATTCGATCCTTTTTTCAAGACAATATTAATAATCCCTGCCGAACCAGAAGCTTCATAACGCGCCGATGGATTTGTCACCAACTCGATACGTTCTACATTTTCTGCCGGAATATTCTTTAAAGCATCTGCTACACTCGAAACACCTAACATACCTGATGGTTTACCATCAATCAAAAATTTGACATTATCATTTCCACGAAGCGAAACGTTACCTTCGGCGTCAACTTGTACAGATGGCACATTCGCTAAAGCGTCTGACAACGATTGACCTTGTGACATCGGGTCGTTTGCCATGTCATAAACTTTCTTATCTAATTCTACTTTGTAGATTGGTTTTTCTGCCGTTACAACAGCGGCATCTAAAGAAACAGTTTGAGAACCTTTCACAGAAAAAGTTCCTAAATCTAAAGCTGATGTTAAGCTAAGTTGCTTTTCTATCACATCATACCCCATTGGTTCTATGACCAAAATATATTCTCCTGCTTGTGCTTCTACCACAAAATCACCTTTTGCATCTGTAGCACCTTCGGCTACAACCCCTTCTTCAGTACTTTCAAGCGATATTGTAGTGTACTCTACAGGTTTGTTGTCGCTCGACAAGACTTTACCTCTAATTTTTAAAAGTTCTTGTGCATTCAAACTTGCACAAACACAAATAAACATTAGAGCAAATAAATTTCTTAACCTCATTTGTTCAATTTTTCTTTTACGTAGTTCTAAATTTTACAACTTATTAGACAAACCTTTTTCAAAAAGGTTTAATTCATAATAAAAAATATTCAAAAAAATTTGTCGTAATTCAACTATTGTTGTTACAATCTTTTATAAGTTATTGTATTATTCGATTAAAAATTTAACAAAACTTAGATTAAACCTTTTTTGTTATTTGATGTCTTAAGAGAGAATAAACAGTAAAAGTTGATAATTATGAGAACAGCATTTTATAAATATTTAGGTTTGGGATTAATTGCTTTCACTTTAACAACTGCATCAGCGCAAGATAGAAAAGAAGGTTCGAGAGAGCAAAAACTACAACAATTAAAAAAAGATTTGAATTTGACAGATGCACAAGTCATCAAAATAAAACAAATTGAAGACAGTTATGTTGATGAAAAACTTGAATTGAAAAAGAAAATGAGAGAAGTTCGTCAAAAAGAATTTAATGAAATCAATAATGTTTTTACGCCAGAACAGCGCGCCACATTAAAAGAGTTACACAACAAAAGACATCAAAATAGAAAAGGAGCTAATTAATAGCTCCTTTTCTATTGACCTATTGATTATTATTGGCGACAAATTACAGTTTATGCAATAAGGTATACGTCCTGTTTTATCCTCTATTTTTTTGAATGATAAAATAGTCTATTTCTTCGAACAAGTGTCGAAGAATATTGTTTAAAAAAAGCATATTAGTTGGTCTATTATTTTTGCATGAAATTCTATAATTTGGTACCACTTTATAAAATAACAAAAGGCAAACAAACGTTTGCCTTTTGTGTTATTGTGAATTAATACGTTGTGTAAATAACAACACATCTGATACACAAGGTTATCAAATGAATTGACTTTAGCTGTTTTAAACGCATAAAAATACCCAATAGTAG
>NZ_CALGVK010000047.1:0-11282 GCF_937930195.1 uncultured Empedobacter sp. | reverse complement strand
ATCCGATGAATTTGATGAAACTAATGATGGATGCGCAAATGGAAAAATCATACGGTGATGGTTTAACAAAATTAAAAGAATTAAGCGAAAAATAAATTACATAAAAAAACGCTACTTTTTGAGTAGCGTTTTTTTATTGAATATTTTAATACTCTAAAAATCGTACTTTATTTTCGATTGGTTGACGAACTCCTTCAGGAGTTTCTTCATTATATTTTCCCATATAGAAAACTCCCACACATTTTTCTCCTTCTTCCATCGTAGTAAACTCATCTACATTCGCAATTACATTCGCAGGTGAAGACCAATAAGCACCAATATTTAATGCGCTTGCCATTAACCACATGTTTTGAACAGCCATGGAAGTTGCAGCTAATTCTTCCCATTCAGGATTTTTATCTGTATCAATAAAATTGATCAAAACAATTTTATTCGATTTGTCACATTTTTCAATTAACGCATTAATTTTTCTGTCACTTAACTGATCTGGAGGAGTACCTTGTACATAAACACGTTTCACATATTCACGAAAACGATCTTTTACCGCACCTTCTAAAACGATAAAACGCCAAGGTTCTGTTTTTTTATGAGATGGTGCCCAGTTGGCAGCCTCAAAAATTTGATTTAATTCTTCGCGCGTAATTTCTTCTTGCGTGTATTGTGGAGGAAATATAGAGCGTCTATTTTTTATGATTGATAATAAATCGTTTGCATTCATTTTGTAACAATTCTTAATTTTATTCTACTGATTAGGCAAATTTACATTTTTTAAATCCAAAAAATTCATAAAACGATGAATAGAACATTAGATCAAGTAAAAGTAAGTCGTGCAACACAAAATAAATTTGATTTTAGATTAGGTGATTATATTAATCAGTCGTTTAAAATCTTTGGTGATAATTGGCTGCAATTTGCATTATTTACTTTGGTTTCGGCTATTATTTCAATACTTTCTGTTGTGACGATTATCGGTCCTTATTTGGTAATGTTTCCGTTGCAAATGGGATACGGACATGTGGTTGATAAGATAGAAAATGGTGAATCATTTGAATTTAATGATTTTTTTAAAGGTTTTGAAAAATGGACACGATTCATTCCGTTCTTTTTATTAATGTTAGGTTTCAGTTTGTTGTTAATGATTCCATTTGTACTTTTAATGGGTGGTTTTGGATTATTAGTTAATGAAAACGAATCGTTTGCACCTCTTTTTAGTTTGTCCATATTTGCGATTTTACCACTTTTTATAATCATAGGAATTCTACTTTCAGTGGTTACTTTTTTCACTCCTTACATTATTTATTACGGGAATTATGGTGTCATAGACAGTATTAAGTTATCGTATAAAATTGGAATGAAAAATTTTTGGTACATATTGTTAACCGTATTATTATACAGTATTTTATCTCAAATAGGCGCTTATATTTGTTTCGTCGGAATTTTGGCAACATTTCCTATTGCTCAAATTATGGCCTATTTATTAGTGAAAGATTTTTTATTAACAGATGATCAAAAAACAGAAATTGATCTACTTGGTACAAATCAAGAATAATATTAATTTTATCGAATGTTAGCAAAGCATTCGATTTTTACGAAAATGAATGAATTGGGAGCTGCAAAAGTTCCCTTTTTTTTTATGATTGATTTTTTAAAAGAAAATGGAGAAATTGTTCCGTTGAATAAATTATCAGAAGAGATTAAATTTGAAATCAACTGTACTCAAAAAAAAACTTTTGAAAAGGCTTTCGAATTTAAAAAATTTCCAATTACCTTCGATGAATATCTGCCAAAATTTAAACATGTGCACGATAATCTTTTGTTTGGAAATTCATATTTGACGAATTTAACGCTTCCTACAAAAATCGAAACAGACTTATCATTAGACGAAATTTATACTTTTTCGGATGCGAAATATAAACTGAAATATAAAAATGATTTTGTTTGCTTTTCACCCGAACGTTTTGTGAAAATAGAACATCAAAAAATTTTTTCAAATCCAATGAAAGGAACAATTGATGCGTCAATTCCACACGCTAAACAATTGATTTTAGATGATGAAAAAGAAGCTGCCGAACATGCTACAATTGTGGATTTAATCCGAAATGATTTGAGTTTGGTTTCCGAAAATGTTGAGGTGACAGATTATCGCTACATAGAAGAATTGAAAACAAATGATAAAACATTGTTACAAGTAAGCTCTGAAATAAAAGGAGACTTGAAGGAAGATTATTACCAGAATTTGGGAACAATTTTCGATCAACTATTGCCCGCAGGCTCTATTTGTGGGGCGCCTAAAAAGAAAACCGTTGAAATTATTTTAGAAGCTGAAAAGTACGAACGTAATTTTTATACAGGAGTTTTTGGTGTTTTCGATGGCGAAAATTTAGATAGTGCAGTGATGATTCGTTTTATAGAAAATAATCAAAACGATTTCATTTTCAAGAGTGGAGGAGGAGTCACAGCAAAAAGTAAAGCGAAAGCAGAATATGAAGAATTAATCCAAAAAGTATATGTTCCAATTTATTGAATCCATTTGTTGTGAAAACAAACAATTACGCCATTTAGAATATCATCAAGCGAGATTTGATCGTACTCGAACTGATAATTTTACTGAAATTAATCCGATAGTATTAGAAGAAATTATTCAACTACCTGAAGATTTAACAGATGAAAAATATAAAGTTAGAATAGTGTATGACCGCGAAATTCAATCAGTAGAATTTCTACCGTATCAAATCAAACCAATTGAAACCATTCAACTTTTTGAAATTGAAAATAAAATAAATTATACCTACAAATACTTGGACCGCTGGTTTTTCGATGAGTATGTAAAGGAATCAAAAACAGATGATTTGGTATTAGTTAAATCAAATTATATTACCGATTGTATTTATTCGAATATCGTTTTTTATGATGGATCGCAATGGGTAACGCCTCGTTCTTGTTTATTGAAAGGTACAATGCGAGAGGCTTTGTTGCAAACAGGAGAAATTATGGAGAAAAATATAAAAGTAAGAGATTTAGAAAATTTCACCTCATTCAAACGAATCAACGCGATGATGAATCTCGAAGAAAGTCAAGAATTGGATATTTCTCATTTGATTAAATAACTCTATAAAGTTAATAGAGTTTTGTTTGCAAATTTGTTTTTTAACATTACCTTTGCATAACTTATCAAGAAAGGCGGAGGGATTGGCCCGATGAAACCTTAGCAACCAGATGACTTATAATCTAAGGTGCTAAATCCAACCTATCAAAGGGAAAGATGAGTAAAAGTATTTCACTTTTATCTGTTGGTTTCTTGAAAGTTTTATGAAAAATTGAAAATGAAAAGAAACAAATTTTTACTTGCTTCATTCGCATTTATTTGCGCATCAACTCTTTTTGCACAAGAAGTAGAAAAAGAAGAAACAAATCTTAACGAGGTTATTTTAATCGGAGGTCGTGCTTCTGAAAGAACAGTTGTTAATTCATCGGTTCCAGTCGACATCATTGATGTTGAAAAATTAAAAACGTCTTCGCCTCAGTTGAGTGTAAATGATATCTTAAACGTCGTTATACCATCTTTCAATTCGGTTCGACAGTCTTCTGCAGACGGAACAGAGCACGTTGATCCTGTGACTTTACGTGGAATGGGACCAGATCAAGTATTGGTGTTGGTGAATGGAAAAAGACGTCATACCACATCGTTGGTTAATTATCAAAACACGGTTGGGAATGGTTCTGTTGGAACAGATTTAGGTGCAATTCCAATTTCTGCTATCGACAAGATTGAAGTTTTACGAGATGGTGCAGCTGCGCAATATGGTTCTGATGCAATTGCTGGTGTTGTGAATATAGTGTTGAAATCTAAACCTGGAGGTGATGCGTCGTTGACTTACGGACAAACTTCGCGTAACGATGGTGAAACGTATAATTTTAATGGTAGTTTCGGCACAAAATTAGGTCAGTCTGGTTCGATTGTGTTTTCTGCGGTTGTAAGTGAACGTAAAAAAACGAATCGTTCGAAAGATCATAATTTAGATATTTTTGGAGATAATTTTGCATATGATTTCGCTGATGATCCAGATGCGGCACGAGCTGCGGATGATGCGAATATAGCCGCTTTAGGATTATCAAGAAAAGATTTTAGATTTCAAATTGGTGATGCGGCAATCAAGAATCAACAATTTTTTGTGAATGCTGAAACAGCAATTAATGATCAATTGGATTTTTATTCTTTCGGAGGTGTTTCGTTGCGACAAGGAGAAGGTTTTGGATTTAGAAGATTACCAAGCGAATTGTCTGATGATGCGTTGAAAATTTATCCAACAGGATTTCAAGCGACATTAAAATCAAATGTGAATGATTATTCAAATTCGACAGGATTACGTTATTCGTACGATGGATGGAAAATCGACTTGAGCAATTCATTTGGGTTAAATTCATTTAAATATGATTTAGAAAATTCAATCAACCAATCATTAGGACTTGATTCACCAACCGATTTTTATGCTGGTAAACATCAATTTTTACAAAATACGGTAAACTTAGATTTCTCAAAACGAATCAATCAAAACATTAGTTTAGCTTTTGGAGGAGAGTACCGTTTTGAACAATATAAAATCGAAGCTGGAGATGAAGCATCTTATTCTGGTTCTGGATCAGAATCTTTTGTAGGATTTTCACCTTTGAATGCAGTAAAAGGAGATCGACATTCGGTTGCCGCTTATGTGGATGGAGAATTAAAATTCGGAAATTTCACTGCTGATTTAGCAGGTCGTTTTGAGAATTATTCAGATTTCGGTAGTACAATTAATGGGAAATTAGCCTTAAGATATGAATATGCAAAAGGATATTCGGTTCGTGGAGCTGTTTCTACAGGATTTAGAGCGCCTTCGTTACAACAAAAATATTTCAGTAATTCGTACACAGATTTGTTCTTAAATGATAACGGAGATCAAGTTTTAGTTACAAAAGGAATTATTCGAAATGAATCTGATCTTTCGAGAGAAATTGGGTTAGACCAATTAAAAGAAGAGAAATCAATCAATGCAAGTTTAGGGTTAACTTTTCGTCCGACTTCAAAATTGTTCATTACTTTAGATGGATATTTTATCCGAGTTGATGATCGTATTGTCTTGACTTCTGATATTACAGATCCTATTTTAGAAAAGTACAATGTTGCAACAGCACGTATTTTTACGAATGCGATTGATACAGAAACAAAGGGATTGGATTTAGTGATTTCGTATGATACGCGTTTGGGTAGAGGAAAATTAAATACAAGTTTATCTGCAAATATTAACGAGACAAAAATTGTGGGATACCATTTTCCTGAAGCTTTAACAATTCCGACTGAAGAGTTTTTTGGACCAGATCAAGTGAATATTATTGAATCGTTGAGTCCAAAAGCTAAAGCAACTTTAGGATTGAATTATTCGATTTCAGGTTTCAATTTTATGGTGCGTAACACCTATTTCGGTAAAGTGACAAAGGATGGATATCCATGGGGAAGTGTGCAAGAACATACAGGAAAAGTGGTGACAGATGCATCGATTGGATTTGATATCACGAAGAATTTTAACTTTACAATTGGAGCAAATAATCTTTTTGATGTTTTCCCAGACAAGCAAGTATACGAGAATTCTTATTATGGTGTTTTTCCACACGCACCAGTACAAATGGGAATGACAGGAGCGTATTATTTTGCACGTGCAAGTTTTAAATTTTAATCAATAATAATATATTTAAAGTGTCAATTTTAATGTAAATTCAACATTTCAATTGACACTTTTTTTGTGTATGGCACATTCTAAAATTGGTTGGAAAACCGCAGCAGCATTAGTGATTTCGAATATGATTGGAACTGGTGTGTTTACGAGTTTAGGTTATCAAATTTCGGATCTTAAAAATACGACTTCCATATTATTGCTTTGGTCAATTGGAGGGATTTTAGCTTTGATGGGCGCATTTATTTATTCGGAATTAGCTTCAAAATTCAAACAATCTGGAGGAGATTATATTTATTTATCTCGGACATTTCATCCACTTTTTGGTTATTTATCAAGTTGGATTTCTTTGTTCGTTGGTTTCTCGGCTCCAATTTCTTTAGCTGCTTTGGCAATGGGAAAATACCTTAATATTTTTGGATTTGACCTCGGAAAAGAATTTGCCATTGCAATGATTTTAATTGTAGCAATATTTCAATCATTTAGCTTAAATCTAAGTAGTAAGTTTCAAAATATATTTACAATTCTGAAAGTTGTATTCATCATCTTTTTAATTGTTATTGGTTTTTATTATACTCCTGCAGTACAACCAAATGCAATACTTTTTGACTCGAGTTGGAAAGGAGAGTTGTTACTTCCTGCGTTTGCCACATCTTTGGTGTATGTTACTTTTGCTTATACAGGTTGGAATTCGGCTTCTTACATTGTGGAAGAAATTAATCAACCAAAGAAAAATTTACCAAAAGCATTGTTTATAGGCGTTGTTTTTGTGACGATTTCTTACGTTTTATTAAATTATGTTTTTTTAAAACATGCTTCAGCAGCAGCATTGTCGGGGCAAGAAAATGTAGCAAATATCTCGTTTGCAAATCTACTTGGAAATAATGTAAAATGGGTAAGTTGTTTTATCGCGTTACAATTGATCGCAACTATTAGTGGTTATTTGTGGATTGGATCTCGATTGACACAAGCAACAGCACGCGAAAATAAATTGTGGAGTTTTATGGCAAAAGAGAACAAAAATAGAATCCCCGTGCGTGCGATATGGGTGCATACTGCAATTAGTATTTTACTGATTTTTTCAGGAGATTTTGAAGTAATATTCACTTACACATCTTTCGTTTTGCAAATCTTAGCAACGTTGGCTGTTTGTACAGCTTTTTTCATTAAACAGGATGAATTAACGATTATAAAAAGTAAATTCTTTTACGTTTTACCCGCTCTTTTTTTAGCATTTAGTTTGTACATCTGTTATTTTGTATTGATGCAAAAACCAAAAGAAAGCTTATTCGGTTTAGGAATTATTGCACTCGGAATAATCTTATTCTATTTTGATAAACGAATCGAAAATAAAGATATTAAATAACAAAAAGCGAGATTAATTCTCGCTTTTTAGTTTCAGTAATTTTATCCATTGTTTTAAATTATATCGTCTAAAAAGTCCAAAATTACGTTGATTATACGAACTGATCCAAATCGAATTTTCTTCACAATAAATCACAACTGTTTCGATATAATCTCTTTTTCGGTAATTGTATTTGTAAAAAATATTTCGTTCCGAATATTCAAAAAGAAACAAACCTTCTTCGTCCAATGATTGCGTAAAATTAGTTTGACGTTGTGCAAGATTTTTGATGAGGTGAATATTCTCATTGAAAGATTTTGAAGTCTTAATTTCGATAAAAAATCGATCTTTAATCGTGAGAATCATTTGTATTATAAAAAATCCCATGATAAAAATAAAGACCCAATTGATATGAATTGAGGTATAAATAAAGAAAAAAGTAAGAATCAACATTAAAGCAAAATCCAAATAATTCCAAATCTCGAAAGGCAGAAAATATTTATCACCAACCTTTTTGAGTTTTGTTTTATGCTGAAATGTCGATAGGTTATTTGAGCTCATGGTTTTATATTTTCTTAAAAATAAGAATTTTTATTTTGATCATCTTTCTCAAATAGATAATTAATGTTGATATTTATTAATTTGAGAATTTTTATTGATAAGATATAAACATTCGAATCATTTTTGTAATTTTGCACATCAAAAATTAAGTAATAAATACAATTCAATAAAATGGCAAACATTACATTCACAATGATTAAGCCTGATGCAGTAGCAAAAGGACACATCGGAGATATTTTAAAAGACATCACTGACGCTGGTTTCAAAATCAAAGCGGCTAAAATGACTCAATTAGCGAAACAAGATGCTGAAGCATTTTACGCTATCCACGCAGAGCGCCCTTTCTTTAAGGATTTAGTTGAGTTCATGACTTCTGGGCCAATCGTTGCTGCAGTTTTAGAAAAAGATAACGCTGTTGCTGATTTCCGTACGTTAATCGGTGCTACTAATCCAGCTGAGGCTGCAGAAGGTACTATCCGTGCTAAATACGCTGAATCTATCGATGCTAACGCTGTTCATGGTTCTGATTCTGACGAAAATGCTGCTATCGAAGCTGCTTTCCACTTCGCAGCGAAAGAAATTTTCTAATCGAATAAGATTATAAAACATCATATAAATCCTTCTGAAAATATTCGGAAGGATTTTTTTTGGTTAAAATTTACTTACCTTTAACTTAAATTCTAAAAGATGAAAAAAATATTTTTAGCCACATTTACAATCGCAGCTTTCGTTGTGTCAAGTTGTAAAAACGAAACAGAGTCGGTGAATAAAGAAGTAGAAAATGCAAATGATTCCTTGAAAATGGATACTTTATCAATGGAAAAATCGATTCAATTTGATGGAATTTATAAAGGGACTTTACCTTGTTTTGAAAAAGATTGCAAAGAGGTTGAAATGGAGATTAAATTATTGCCAAATAATGGTTATGTGTATGCGACTAAACGTTTAGGAATAGATAATTATGCAGTGATGACAACTGGGGTTTTTCAATTGAAAGAAGATGGAAAAACAATTGTTTTACCAGAAATCGCAAATGTTCCGAATGCTTTTTTGGTTGAAGAAGGAAAGATAAGACAATTGGATAAAAATCAAAAGAAGATTGAAACGGCAGATTCTATTCAGTTTGTTTTGATAAAAGAATAAATTAAAAAAGGTTTCGATTGAAACCTTTTTATTGTTATAATTCTGTTTAATAAAAATATGTTATTTCAACTCTAATTGACAAACAAAGTTTATTTTCTCTTGATTGACAATTTTAAACTGAATCAACTTCTCTGTTTCTAATTTCTGAATTTCGATTTCGTCATCTAAACTTAATTCTTTCAAGAAATTCATATCAATCGCTTTAATGCGATGTTCTAACATTATATTCGTATCGATTGTATTGAGACACCATTCCAAATATTTGGTATTATTGGCATGTTTTACAATATCTAAATCCGAGAATTGAACTTTATAATGTATAATTTCTGTAGCTTCAAAATTGCTGGTCAAAACATTGTTTTCCAATTTTGTAGGTTTCAAATCAGGAAATCGTTCAATATGAGATGAATCAATTTGAAGAAGATCAGGGCGGCGTTTTACAGTATTAAAAACTGCCCATAAACTTGATGCTCCAATCAACTTTTTACCATTTTTCTCGATTGTAAAATCACGAATAGATTTAGCTCCTTTCAACACTTCAATCCATGTTTTTACTTCAACAAAATCTGTCCAAGAAGGCAATTCATCAATTTCAATTCGAAGTCGATTCATTACCCAAGATTGATTGTACTGTTGCAAATCGAAAAAGCCTAAACCACCTTTAATGGCATGTTCAGAAGCTGTTAACTGAAAAAGATTTGCCATTTCTGTCAATTTCATTTTTCCAGTCGGATCACATTGAGAGAAATAAATTTCCCAATTCTTTATAAAAATAGATTGAAAATCTTCTGCAATTGGCATTGAAAAAGTTTTAGATATAAAAGAGATTATTTACCTAATTTCTTTTTCATATCGGCCATCATAACAGCTGCAACACCTGCTTCTATACCTTTATTTCCATGTTTTCCTCCAGAACGATCAATTGATTGTTGTTCATTTTCGTCGGTTAACACACAAAAAATAATTGGTATATCGTGTTTAATATTTAAGTCTTTCACACCTTGTGTCACACCTTGACAAACATAATCAAAATGCGCTGTTGCACCACGAATAACACATCCTACAACAATGATTCCGTCTAAATCTGGATGCGTTTGTGCGACTTTATCTGCACCATAAATCAACTCGAAACTACCTGGAACTTGGTACAACGTAACATCATTAGGGTTAGCACCTAAATCGATCAACGTATCTTTTGCACCATCACGCAGATTAAATGTAATATGATTATTCCATTCCGATGTAATGATTGCAAATTTAGACCCCGTTACATTTGGTAATTCTGCTTTATTATATTGAGATAAATTTTTATTTTCTGTTGCCATTTTGTTTCTAATTTGAAGGGTAAAAATACAAAAATGATTTAGGATAAACTTTGATTTGTATCAATAAAAAAAGCCGAACAAATTGTTCGGCTTGTACTTATTTTGAAAGTGAATTATTTCGCAGATTCAGAGGCGTATTTTAAACGCTCAATAAACTTCGCTGTTTCACCATTGTTTGCATTTGGATATTTACCCTCCAAAGCTTGGAAATATTTTAATGCATCAGCATTTTTACCTAACTCCATTGCAATTTCACCTGCTTTTGTGTAATATGTCGATTGTAAAGTTTCAACTTCTGTTGCTTCAGCAGCTTTTACATAGTAAGGTAAACCTTCCTCTAATTTGTTAGAAGCGACTAATGCATTACCTAACATACCATATTTTTGCGCTAACATTACGTTGTCATCTGTATCAAATTCTTCTAATAATTTAACAGCAGATGCATAATCTCCTAATTTATAATATGAACTTGCCGCTTTAAAACGAGCCAAATTACCCGCATCTGTATTTCCGTATTCATCAACTATTTGTTGTAAACCTTGAAAACTTCCAGCGCTACCATTTAATGCTACATTAATAGAATCTTGATCAAAAAGACGTTCTGCTTGAACCATTTCTTTGAAAGCATCTTCTGATTTAGGTTCTACGACTAATTTTAAGTAAGCAAAATAACCTAAAACAGCTACAATAATTACTCCTAAACCAATACCAATTGCTTTAGCATATTTTTCAACAAAGAACTCTACGTTGAAAGCTGTTCTGTCTAATTTTTCTACGAATTGCTCTGTCGCGAATTCTTCTTTTTTATTATTTTTTGCCATTTTAATAATTTACGAGGTTGCAAAAATACAATTTGGGACAAATATATCCAATAAATTTATTTACAAACAACCTTTTAGAATAAATATGCCACTGTTAAGTTTAACATTTGTGGACGATTTTCAGTATTGAATTCTCTATTGTTACCATTTACGATTTCTGAACCAACTTTTCCTAAACCAAATTCGTAACGTAAATCGAATAATAATTTAGAAACTTCTACGCCAGCACCAATTTGCATTCCGACATTAAATTCGTCTTGTTTTGCAGTTGTAAATTCTTTTACAGATAATTTATCATCAAAGTAATAAGAAAATACTGGACCTGCTTGCACATGAGCGATTCCTAAAAATCTTTTTCCAACGTTTACAGGAATATCCA
>NZ_CALGVK010000046.1:0-23587 GCF_937930195.1 uncultured Empedobacter sp. | reverse complement strand
TCATTTTTATAATTATTAATTTTTAATCTGTCCAAACTTTTGGGTGCAGTCTATATTGAAGTGGCTTTATATATCCATTGATTTTTATTAGCTAATTCTTATAGGATATCCTGATATTCCTTCAATTACAATTTTTGGATTTTGTTTTAACAAAACGATTAATTGTCTTAATTTTTCTGCATTTGTATCAGAATTAAACATATCATCGTGCATCAAAATTACCAAATGATTTTTTTCAAATGTTTTATTTTGATCCAAACGGTTTACAATACCATTGTAGATATTTTCGGGAGAAGTTAAGCCCTCTTGGTTGCGGTTCCATTCATAATCCCAACCATAAATATAATATTGATTTTTGGCGATTAAATCAGCAGTTGGAATTGCATTTTTCATAGGGTCGTCTCTTTTACGTTTATTCAAACGCCACGTATTGCGTGCAGGCAAACGAACCCAGCGCGAATGTATGTCCAAAACCACTTCATTTTTGCGAATATCTTCATAAACTTGTTCCGGTATGCTGTAAAAAGTTTTGTATTTGTTTCGTGCATGAGAAAAAGTATGATTGGCAATTTCTACATTCGGATTTGCTTTATAATCTTCTACATTTTGTTTCAAATCTTTTGTAAAAGCATTAAAACCAACCAAGAAAACAGTTCCTTTTACATTTTCTTCTGTTAATATTTTATTGATATTTTTACTTCCTTTGTAAGGACCATCATCAAATGTTAAATAAACATATTGTTTTGTCGAATCAACTTTTTGCAGTTTTTCAGCTTTAACAATTGTGTCTAATTGTAACAAAGAAGAGTCAATTTTTACGGTATAAATAGAATCGACATCATCTTGCAAAATTTCTTTCGGTTCAGAAATTGAAGTTTGATTTTGAACGGAATGATTTTCGTTTTTACACGAAAAAATGACAAGTAAAAAGGCGATTACGAAAACA
Source organism: uncultured Empedobacter sp. (assembly GCF_937930195.1). NCBI lineage: Bacteria > Pseudomonadati > Bacteroidota > Flavobacteriia > Flavobacteriales > Weeksellaceae > Empedobacter > uncultured Empedobacter sp. The sequence goes on along the minus strand of NZ_CALGVK010000046.1, from coordinate 22,641 downwards.
TTTTTTAGATGTTTATTTGTTTTGAACATTGGTTATTTAGGTTTTTTGCGAAATTAATAATTTAATGTGATTTGAATGTTAAATAATTGATGTTATTTATAAGATTATTAAGTATTTACGGTTTTTAATTGTTGTAGATATTGTTTAATTATTTGATTTACACCATCTTCATCATTTGAAGGAGCGCTAAAATTTGCAATTGCCTTAATAGAAGGATGTGCATTTTCCATAGCAAAACTATATTTTGCCAAATTTAGCATTTCGTAATCATTCATAAAATCGCCAAAAACAATGATTTCTTCAGACGAAATATGTAATTTATTCATCAATGCTCGTAATGCGACACCTTTATTTGATTTTTTGTTCATAACATCTAACCAAACATCACCTGAAACAACTACTTTAAGGCCATGTTTTTCAAAATTGATTAATCTTGGAAAAACATGATGTTCTGTTCCTCCTTGATGATTTACCGCTATTTTAATGAATTGTTCGTTCTCGATTTGTGTTAAATCTTCAACCCAAACATTTTTGTCGTAAAAATTTTTAAAATATTCTAAAAACGTTTCATCTTTCGATTCTACATAAGCGGCATTTTTTCCTGCTAAAACAAGGTGAGCACCATCAATTTTGCGAACTTCTTCAATGATTTTTATTATTACAGATTTATCCAATTCATCAACAAAAACTTCTTGACCTTTATACGTTACATAAGTTCCGTTTTCGGCAATAATCGCTAATTCATCTTTTATATGCTCAAAATAGTTGATTATGCTATAATATTGGCGTCCACTTGCAGGCACAAATAGGATGTTATTTTGTTTTAATTCTTCATAGATTGTATAGAATTCAGGATTTAATGAATGATCTGAACGTAATAAAGTTCCGTCCATATCAGTCACTATTAATTTTATATTTTGCATTGATTTTATTGAATAAAAAAGGCCTCTTAGTTGAGGCCTTAAAGATAGTTATAAATTCTTGTTTTGTTCTTCTGCATCGCCAACCATATTTCGAATAACACCAGGATTTGAATGTTTTTTCTTCATTCTCAAATTTAAGAATTCAACTAAAACTGAGAATCCCATTGCGAAATAAATGTATCCTTTCGAAATGTGTTGATCAAATCCTTCTGCTAATAGCGAAACACCGATTAACAATAAGAATGATAATGCTAACATCTTAACTGTTGGATGATCATTTACAAATTTAGAAACAGCGCTTGCCGACAACATCATTACAGCTACTGCGATGACAACTGCAGCAATCATTACTTCGATATGTTCTGCCATACCAACTGCTGTAATCACCGAGTCTAAAGAGAAGACAATGTCTAAAATTAAGATTTGAATAATTGTACCAGCAAAAGAATGTACTTTTACTTTTCCTTCGTTTTCTTCTACGCCTTCTATTTTGTGATGAATTTCAACGGTTGATTTATAAATTAAGAATAGACCTCCAATTAATAGGATCAAATCACGCCCAGAAATTGCTAATTTCTCTACCCATTCAATTGATGTTATTCCAATCCAATCGCCAATATTAAATAACGGTGTCGTAAGACTCATCACCCAACTTAGCGAAAACAATAAGATAACACGTGTAAACATGGCTAAGAATAAACCAAGTTGTTGTGCTTTTTTCTGTTGATGTGCAGGTAATTTTCCTGATAAAATAGAGATAAAAACAATATTATCGATTCCTAAAACAATCTCTAACATCGTTAATGTAAACAATGCAATTAATGCATCGGGTTGTAAAAAAATACTAAAATCCATTGATAATTTTTTAAAAAAAACGAAAATACAACGAGATTGATATTTAATTTTATGTAAATAATTATTTAATGTTAATTTAATATTGACTTCATAATAGAGTTTTATTAGTAAATAATTCATTCAAAAAGCTATTTACAATCAAGAATTTAATTCTACTTTTGCCAAAAAGCTAAAGATGATTTCAAACGTGCAGTTCCGATTACAATTTCTTGTCTTATTGTGGGGATTTACAGGTGTTTTCGGTAAACTTGTAACCATGAATGCTTTGCCTATGGTTTGGTATCGCGTTTTAATTGCCGCAATTGCAGTTTTTGTTTACATGAAATTTAAGAAATCTGATTTTCAAGTTTCTAAAAAAGAGTTGTTAACACTATTGGGAATTGGAGGTATTGTAGGTATACATTGGTTTACGTTTTATTTATCTATTAAGCTTTCAAATATTTCTATTGCATTGAGCACACTATCAATGGGCGCACTTTTTAGTGCAGTATTAGAACCTATTTTTTTCAGAAGACGAATTAATCTCCTCGAAATTATCTTAGCAATTATTGTTTCAGCCTGTGTTGCTGTTATTTTTAATGCATCACCAGATGATTATAAATTAGGGATTATCATAGGTATTTTATGTAGTTTTTTATCCGCATTATTTGCTGTTCTTAATTCGAGATTACCAAAAAGCATAAAACCTACAAAAGTTACATTTTTTGAAATGGTTGGAGGACTCATCACACTTTCTTTGATTATGGTACTGTTACAACCAGATGCAATTACGGAAGTTATAAATGTAAGTTGGTCAAACTTAGGATGGTTAATATTACTTGGAGTTATTTTTACAGCATTTGCACAAATTGAATCTGTCGCTTTATTGAAACATGTAAGTGCTTTTACCATGATGTTAAACGTAAATTTGGAACCTGTTTACGGCATCTTTTTAGCAAGTCTTATTTTTGGGGATTCAGAACTTATGACACCTGTCTTTTATATTGCTACAGGAGTAATGGTACTTTCTATCGTTATGAATGGAATCTTAAAAGCAAAGTTTTTTAAATAATTTGTTGTCATAAAGACGTAATTGTTTTAAGAAATGGTTATCATTTAATACATTTGTTTTAATTGAAAAGTAAACCATAAAAAATGATAAACTCTATTATAACAGGTGTCGGACACTATGTGCCAGAACGTGTAGTTACAAACTTTGATTTAGCTGAGGTAATGGACACCAATGATGAATGGATTCAGGAACGTACAGGTATAGTTGAAAGAAGACATATCGAAACTGGCTCTAAAATTTCATCTACAGATTTAGGTGTAATTGCGGCTAAAAATGCATTAGAAGATGCAGGAATCACAGCACAAGATATCGACTTTATTTTATTTGCAACTTTATCGCCAGATTATTACTTCCCAGGAAATGGAGTGTTGGTTCAGAAAGAATTAGGATGTCGAACAATTGGTGCGATGGATATTCGTAACCAATGTTCTGGTTTTGTGTATGCCTTGTCTACAGCAAATGCTTTTATAAAAGCAGGTATTTATAAAAATATTTTAGTAATTGGAGCAGAAGTTCATTCATTTGGTTTAGATTATTCTGATGAAGGACGAGGAGTTTCTGTTATTTTTGGCGATGGAGCAGGAGCGGTAGTTGTTTCGGCTTCAGAAGAAGAAGGTCGTGGAATTTTATCAACAAACTTACATTCAGAAGGAGAATTTGCGGAAGAATTAGCCGTTACTTTCCCAGGAACTAAAACAGGTTGGTCAGACGAATTGTTGAAAGATAATCACGGATTAACAAAAAAAGAGATTTACCCGTACATGAACGGAAATTACGTTTTCAAACATGCGGTAACTCGTTTTCCAGAATCAATTGTAGAAGCATTAACTGCTGCAAATAAAAAGCCAGAAGATTTAGATTTATTTATTCCACATCAAGCCAATTTGCGTATTTCTCAGTTTGTTCAAAAACAATTAGGATTACCTGACGAAAAAGTCTACAACAACATTATGCGCTACGGGAATACAACAGCAGCATCTATTCCGATTGCATTAAGTGAAGCGAAAAAAGAAGGTAAGATCAAGAAAGGAGACTTGGTGATGATGACTGCTTTTGGAGCAGGATTTACATGGGGATCTGTGTTAATAAACTGGTAATTATTCGATAGAAATTAAAATTAATTTAGATGATATACAAAACCCTTCGCTATAAAGTGAAGGGTTTTGTACTTCTGTAAAATCATTATCAATTCTTTAAAAAATAGGATACATATTGTTTTAAAAACTTTTATATTATTTATAATAGACTAAATTGATAAAATTCATTACAATTTTATAACGCAAATATATTCGGGATTAGTTATATTTGTGGAGTTTAAAAAATTATAATAACAAAATCAAAATAAAACTATATGAGTTCTTATGATGTAGCCGTAATTGGTGCTGGACCTGGAGGATATGTTGCTGCAATTCGTTGCGCGCAATTAGGATTTAAAACAGCAATTATCGAGAAAGAAAGTTTAGGTGGTACTTGTCTTAATGTTGGATGTATCCCATCAAAGGCTTTATTAGATTCTTCTCATCACTATTACGATGCTGTAAATCACTTTAAAGAGCACGGAATCGAAATTGATGCTCCAAAAGTAAACTTCACTCAAATGATTGCTCGCAAAGCAGGTGTTGTAGATACTAACGTAGCTGGTATCAAATACTTGATGAGTAAAAATAACATTGATGTGTTAGAAGGTACAGGTGCTTTTAAAGATGCAACTCATATTGTTGTAACTGCTAAAGACGGTTCTACTCAAGAAATCGAAGCAAAAAATACAATTATCGCAACAGGATCAGTTTCATCTGAATTACCATTTGCACCAACAGATAAAACTCGTATCATTACTTCTACAGAAGCGTTGGCTTTAACAGAAGTTCCTAAACACTTAATCGTAATTGGTGGTGGTGTTATCGGATTAGAGTTAGGATCAGTTTATTTACGTTTAGGTTCTCAAGTAACAGTTGTAGAATATGCAGACCGTGTTATTCCAGGTATGGACGGTGCTTTGTCTAAAGAATTGACAAAAGTATTGAAAAAACAAGGAATGAAATTCCACACTTCTACAGGTGTAACTTCAGTTGTAAATAATGGAAACGATGTAACATTAAAAGCGACTTCTAAAAAAGGAGAAGAAATTGAAATTAACGGAGATTATGCTTTAGTTGCAGTTGGTCGTCGTGCTTTCACTGGTTCTTTAGGTTTAGAAAATGTAGGAATCGAAGTAGATGAAAGAGGACGTATCAAAACAAACGATCATTTACAAACAAACGTTTCTAACGTTTACGCAATTGGAGACGTTGTTGCCGGTGCAATGTTAGCACACAAAGCAGAGGAAGAAGGTGTATTGGTTGCTGAACAATTGGCAGGTCAAAGACCTCATATCAACTATAACTTAATTCCTGGTGTTGTGTATACATGGCCAGAAGTTGCTGGAGTTGGAAAAACAGAGGAGCAATTAAAAGAAGAAGGAGTAGAGTACAAAGTTGGTTCTTTCCCATTCAAAGCTTTAGGTCGTGCACGTGCTTCTATGGATACGGATGGTTTTGCTAAAATTTTAGCAGACAAAAATACAGACGAAATCTTAGGAATGCATATTATTGGTGCTCGTGCTGCTGATTTAATTGCAGAAGGAGTTACAGCAATGGAATTCCGTGCTTCAGCAGAAGACTTAACAAGAATGTCTCATGCACACCCAACATTTGCAGAAGCGATTAAAGAAGCTGCTTTAGCTGCTACAGACAATCGTGCAATTCACGCTTAATCAATAGATTTAAGATAAATTCAAAAAGCTGTTCGTAAGAACAGCTTTTTTTATTATTTTTAAAATTAAATACAAATCAAAATGGATCATATAAGTACACTATTCAAAGAACATTGGGACACCATTTTAATTACGGTTTTATCAATTGTGATTTTTCTTCTTGTTTTAAACAATAAACGCAAGAATCCAAGAAGATAGGTTAAAAATAAAGTGGATTTGGAAATATAAATTGGTAATTCAATTCGTTGATAATTTTATCCGACGAGATGATTTTACCTTTTTTTATTTCAGAATTTATTATTTTTTGATGTTGTTGATAATTCAAAATTTCTTCTTTTGTAGGATGTTTTGGTGCAACAATATTATAAATAGATGAAGTTTTATTTTGTTGAATTAATTGTGCTATAATTCGACAAACATCTTCAAAATGAACATGATTAACAACTTGATTCAAATGAGGACTTTCAAAAGTTAAATAGTTTGATAAACGGCGATTATCGCCCATTATACCTCCTAATCTTAGGATATTAAGCTGCGGAAATTGTATTCGCAATTTGTTTTCAATAAATAAATAAGGTTGATTTAGCTTATCTTTTTCTAACGTATTTTCGCTGATAATTTTTTCTACATCTGGATAAATTCCAGTACTACTTATCAAAAAAAGTGGTCGACTATATGTTCCGATAAACTGAATAATTTGATTAAATCTAATTCTCAACTCATCTGTAGTATTGCGTTTTCCAAAAGGAATGGTAATAATAATAAACTCGAATATACTGGTATCGATACATTGTAATGATGTTTGATCGAAATTGATCGAAAGGCAATTTGGAGCATCAGACTGTCGTTTGGTTGAAGTAATTTGATAGTGTTTTGCAAGATGTTCTTCTAAGCGACTTCCCAACCAACCTTTTCCAATAATTAATCCTTTCTTCATATTTTCAAAACATTCGATAAATATAAATACAATAAATACTATTTACAATGATTAATTATGTTATAAATTAAATTTATTTATGATATTTTTAACAAAACTTAAATTATGTCGAACAAAACAATTTTAAAAATTGCATTTGTACCCATTTGGTTACTGTTTATATTGTTTGCTATTCAATATATATTTGGATTAATTAGCGAACCAAATACACTGCATGTTGTTATAGGCGTCGTATTGTTAAGTATTTTAATTTTTACAACTTTAATTATTTTCAAAAAAATCTATTTTACGAATGAATAAAAATTTAATCAAATTAATTGCAGGAGGAACACTTTCATTATTTTTATTAGTTGTTGCAATAGCTTGTACAGAACGCATTGATGCTGGTCACGAAGGTTTACTTGTCAAAATGTACGGATCAGACAAAGGTGTGCAAGATGTTGCTTTAGTAACGGGTCGAGTTTGGTATAATCCTTTGACAGAACAAGTGTTCGAAATTCCAACTTATGTGCAGACTATCAATTATGAAGCATTCACAGTTAATGCAAAAGATGGTTCTGTTTTTACGGTTGACCCTACAATTTCGCTTAAAGTTATAGATGGAGAATCGCCAAAAATTTTCAAAAAATATCGTCGTAATATTAACGAAGTTTTACAGAATACTTTAGTTAATCATATCAAAGATGTTTACCGTATCGAGTTTAATAAATTTACTACAGATCAAATTATTAGCAGCCGCGAAGCTTTTGAAAATGGAGTTCAGCAAAAAATGAATGCATTTTTGAAACAAGAAGGATTTATTTTAGAACAATTGACAAGTGGAATTCAATATCCTGAAGCAATTACAAAAGCCATTAATGCTAAGAATGCCGCGATACAAGAAGCACAACGTGTAGAAAACGAATTAAAAGTTGCGGAAGCAAATGCTAAAAAATTAATTGTACAAGCCGAAGCTGAAGCAAGAGCAAATGAATTGAGAAAAGTTTCTTTAAATCAATTATTGATTCAACAACAATTTATAGAAAAGTGGGATGGAAAAACAGCTATTTATGGAAACGCTCCTTCGTTTTTCAAAGCAGTTAATTAACATTATCTACATAATTATTATTCAAAAAGAGATTTATTAAACCAAATCTCTTTTTATTTTTGCTTAATGTTAGAAATTCTTTACCAAGACGACTATATTATTGCCATTAATAAGCCAAGTGGTTTATTGGTTCATAAATCTTTTTATGCGCGAGATGCTTCTGTTTTTGCAGTTCAAGAGTTGCGCAACCAAATAGGAGGGCAACACGTTTATCCCATTCATCGTTTAGATCGCAAAACATCTGGCGTACTTTTATTTGCTTTAGATAAAGAAAGTCTAAAAATTATGAATGACCGTTTTGCCACACGTGCGGTCGAAAAAAAATATTTGGCGATATTACGTGGTTGGGCACCAGAAGAGCTAACAATAGATTATGATTTAACCAATGATGATGGTGTAAAACAAAACGCAATTACTTACTTTCATCGCTTGCAAACAGCTGAAATTGAATTGGCTTTCAATAATCATCCAACTTCTCGTTATTGTTTGGTTGAAGCAATTCCAGAAACTGGTCGAATGCATCAATTGCGAAAACATTTTCGGCACATTTTTCATCCTATTTTAGGAAGTCGTCCACATGGCTGTAATAAACAGAATAAATTGTGGTTAGAGAATTTTGGATTGAAAGGAATGATGCTTCATGCCCATGAGTTAGTGTTTAATCATCCTGTTTCAAATAAAAAAATCACGCTTCATGCGAAAGTTAATGAGGAATTTACTAAAGTTGGAGAAATATTGAAATTGGATTTGAAAAAATACCTATAATTAGGGAGTGTTAAATTGTTGAAATTGAGTGTTATATTTTGTAAATTAGGTAATTAAAATCTACAAGCTTATGAAACATTACATTTACTCACTTTTTACATTTTTATTCTTCTTTAATTGCACCGAGAACAAGTCAGAAGTTAAACAGCTTACAACGTTAGAACTTTCTGAAACATCAGAATTTAAAGATGCTTCTGAGGATAAAAAACAATTATTTTATGAAATTAAAGCATTTCAAAAAGATTTACAAAGTAAAGAATCAATTAAATTTCCAGACTATTTAGATTGTCCAAAACGTGTTGAAGAATTAGACTTGAGCACAAAAAATACGACGATTAGAACAGATGTAGAATCAAATTCTTTTCGTTTGTCAACAAATTTGGTAAAGGATAATTTTGAATTAATTTACAATGAATTGGATTTAAATATTATTAATGAAGCGATAAAAGCAATTCCTGAAACAGAAATATTAGCGAATGACTTTGTTTCGACAAATGTAAAAATTGGAGATTGTGATTACCACACTTCAATTTCGATGAAGGGAAAAGAAGTCGCATTTGATATTAAATCAACGACTGAAAAAAATGAATGCAAAAAAGATCAAAAATGGAAATTTGTCTCAAACGGAGAAATTTTAGTTTTAGATCATCGAAAAATGTTATAATAAAAAAAAAGAAGTTCAAATTTTGAACTTCTTTTTTTTATTTTAGTGCGAATGTACATGCATAGAAACGGTTAAATAAGCCAATAAAAATCCAATTATAATTGAGCCAAATTTTTGTAGATTAAATTTGTGTCCTTCGTTACTTTCGAATAAAATGACCGTTGAAATATGTAAAAATATTCCAGAAACAATTGCGCTCATTTCTAATGAATAGTTCGAAATAATGGTGTGTTTTCCTAAGAAATAACCTATTGGAGCGGCTAATGCAAACAAAGACATAAAGAGAAAACGTTTTGCATTAGATTCTGTATGTTGACACAATGCGCTAAATAAAATCATCGAAACAGGAATATTATGTACAAAAATTGCCCACATAAAATCATGCGAAGCTGCATTTGCAACGGGAATTCCTTCGATAATAGAGTGAAGAAATAATCCTCCAAAAATTCCGAATGGAAACTGCTCTTTTTTATGCAAATGTATATGCCCGTGCTCGACACCCTTGCTAATTGTTTCTAAAATATATTGCACAACAACTCCTAACAAAACAAACAAACCAATCGAATGATGACTATGATGATCTGAGGGATGTCCGTAAACTTGAGGTAATATTTCTAAAACGGTCATCGCTAAGAAATAAGCACCACTAAAGGTGAGCAGTAATTTTGAGTTGTGTTTGTTTTTGAGTAAAATTCGAGAGAATATCACACCAATTAAAACACTTGAAATTAAGATTAAACTTTCTTTCATTTGTTTAATATTAAAATTAATCGGTCGGATGTTTGTTCATCAAAATCATCCAAATTGTAATTCCCAAAAGCTTTGTCTAATACAAAACCTTCAGTTTCATATATTTTTTTGAAATCATTGAAATAAATCAATCGAACATATTCTTCGAAATGAAAAGTTTCGCCTTTATCTTCAAAATCAATTTCTTTTTTAATAAATCCATTTTCAATTGACTTTGTGATTTTAAATAAAATTCCGTCAATTACTTTTTCCTCATAGGGAATCATGTGTGAAACAACTTTTTCTGCATTCAGATAATCCAACACAAAAATTCCATGCGATTTAATTTGTTGTTTTACGGCTTCAAAAACGCTAAAATTATCTTCATATTTCTCGAAGTAACCAAAACTTGTAAATAAATTGAAAACAGCATCAAACTCGTTTGGATGATACACTTCGCGCATATCGTGTACTTCAAATTTTAAGTGTTCATTTTCATATTGTTTTGCAAAAGAAATACTTGCTTCGGCTAAATCTATTCCCAAAACATCAAATCCTAATTTATTCAACGTAATCGAATGTCGGCCTTTTCCACAAGCTAAATCCAACAGTTTTGCATGTTGCGGAAGTTGTAAGTAATGGGTGATTTTTTTGATAAAATCTTCTGCTTCTGTTAAGCTTCTGTTTTTGTATAAAATATGATAATATGGCGAGTTAAACCATTTTACAAACCATTGTAAATCCATTGTTGTTATTTTTGGCAATTTTGACAAGTTCCTGTAATGACACAATTACAATCTTGCATTGAGAAACCTTCGGGTAAATTAATTTTTATTTCTTCTTTCAAACAAATTAATTGATTGCAAGTTGTACAGCGAAAATGAAAATGATCGTGATGATGTTGGGTGTGTTCACAACTTGTTTTGCACATCGCAAAATAGTTTACACCATCATCGCCAACAACTTTATGCATCATTCCATCATCGCAAAAATTATTTAGAATACGATAAATTGTCGCTCTATCCATTTTTCCTTGCAATTGTGTCTCAATTTGTTCTTGATTCAATGCAGTAGAACACGAATTGAACAAATCAATAACCGCTTGTTTGGTTGGTGTATTTCGTCGTTTCATCTCTTAATGCAAATATGTTGCAATAATACAAAGAAAGTTAGAAAATAAAAAATCCTATTCATGCCGAATAGGATTTTATTTTGAATAGTTCCGAAACGAATTCAGTTAACGATTTATGTCAACGATTTATATCGCTTTACATTTCTCTTTCAACCAAGTTGTTTCTTTCTCATCTAAGAATGGAGAAATTTTTTCGAATACAAATTGGTGATAGTTATTTAACCACTCAATTTCTTGAGTAGTCATCAAATTGTTATCAATTAATTTTGTATCAATCGTAGAAACAGTAAGAATTTCAAACTTCAAGAAATCCCCAAACTGAGTTGACATCGCTGGTTGAACAACCATTAAGTTTTCGATACGAATTCCGTATTCACCATCGCGGTACAAACCAGGTTCGTTCGAAAGAACCATTCCTACTTTTAGAGGAGTTAAATTCTCTTCTAATCGAATACTTTGCGGCCCCTCGTGTACACATAAGAAATGTCCAACGCCATGACCTGTTCCATGTCCGTAATTAAAACCATTTTCCCAAAGCGCTTTACGTGATAAAACATCTAACAAAGAACCACGAGAATTAACAGGAAAAACAGCTTCTGATAAAGCAATATTTCCTTTTAAAACCAATGTATAATCAATTTTTTGTTGAGCAGTTGGCTCACCTAACATCAATGTACGTGTGATATCTGTTGTTCCTTCTAAAAATTGTGCGCCCGAATCAATCAATAACATTTCCTCTTTTCCTAATGTATAAGCAGATTCTGGAGTTGCAGAATAATGATTCATCGCACCATGATCAGCGTAACCACAAATCGTTCCGAAACTTGCACCTTTAAAGTTTTCTTGTTGAGCTCTTAATTCGATTAATTTATCTGCAACCGTAACTTCATTGATATTTTGTTCGATATTTTCTTCTAACCACATGAAAAATTTCGTCAATGCAACACCATCTTTTACCATTGCTTGGCGGAAACCATCTAATTCAACTTCGTTTTTTTGTGATTTTAGATGTGTTACAATTGATGAAGCTAATTTGATCGTTGATGATGAAGGTATAGCTTCGTAAAGCGATTGGTTGATACGATTTCCATCCACCAAAACGTGCGATTTTTCATTTAAGTTTTGTAGATAATCATATATTTCCAAATATGATTTAATCATAACGCCTTCAGCTGCTAAAGCAGATTTTGTAAGGGGAGTTACTTTCGCTTCATCTATGAATAAATAAGCATTTTCTGTATCTACTGCCGCATATGAAATTGTCAAAGGATTAAAATTAACATCATTTCCACGAATATTAAATAACCATGCGATTTCGTCTAACGAGTTCATGAAATAAACGTTTGTATTTGCTTTTTTCATTTCATTTCGTACCTCCGAAATTTTATCTGCAGCTGATTTTCCAGCAAATTTAACATCATAAATGTAGAATTGATTTTGAGGTAATTCATCACGGTTTTTATTCGTCAAGTCAATTAAATCAATTGATTTAACAGCAAGTTGATTGAATGTAAATTCGTTCGCTGTTTCAGTAAATGCATGATGTGCAAACATCTGTGGATTAAGACCTACAGTTTCACCTGCTTTTAATTGAGAAATAATCCATTCATTAATTGAAGGAGTTTCAGGCATTTTCATTTTCATCAATTCGAAAGTGGTATCTTTCAATTGATCTTCTGCTTGAATAAAATATCTTGAATCTGTCCAAACAGCAGCTTTTTCTAACGTGACAACTGCCGTACCAGCCGAACCATTGAAACCTGAAATCCATTCACGTTCTTTCCAACGATTTGGTAAATATTCGCTTCCGTGAGGATCTGTACCTGGAATAATAGTTGCACTTACACCATTTTGTTTCATAACTTCTCTCAAGGCTGAAAGACGATCAGTGATTTTTTCCATTTTATATCGTTCTAAAATTTGACTTTTTTACGGGCGAAAGGTACGAAGAATGAAAAATAAAATCTCGATTGTTTTAAAATCTTGAAGCAAGAAAGTTTAGAAAATTGAAAATCGATTATTCCTTTCTCAATTTCCTTTATTTCCCGTACTTTTGTAAAAATTTTATTTCCTTGGAAAATTTCAGAATGATTGCGAAAACCTTTTTTGGTTTCGAAGAAATATTGGCGCAAGAATTAAGAGCGTTGGGTGCAGCAGATGTAAAAGTTCAAAACCGAATGGTTGAATTTAATGGCGATTTAGGTTTTATGTATAAAGCCAATTATAGCCTGCGTACAGCATTACGTATACAAAAACCAATTCTTACATTTTCAGCGAAAAATGATCATCAATTGTACGAGAAATTCAAGAAATTCCATTGGGAAAATTATTTGAATGTCGATCAAACTTTTATGATTGATCCAACTGTTTTTTCAGATTATTTTACACATTCGCATTATGCAGCGTTAAAAGTAAAAGATGCTATTGTAGATCGTTTTAAAGAAAAGGATGGTCGTCGTCCGAGTATCGATAAAGACTTTCCTGATGTACGTTTCAACTTACATATTTCGCACGACAAAATTACATTGTCTTTAGATTCTTCGGGAGATTCTCTGCACAAACGTGGTTATCGTGAAGAAACTGGACCAGCACCAATTAATGAAGTTTTAGCAGCAGGTTTGTTGTTAAAAGCGGGTTATGATGGAAAAGGAAATTACCTTGATCCGATGTGTGGTTCGGGAACTTTGTTAATCGAAGCAGCGATGATTGCAAATCATATTCCACCACAAATTCATCGTAAGCATTTTGCTTTTCAGAATTGGCCAGATTATGACGAAACATTGTTTACGCAAATTCGTAACACACGTTTAAATCGAATCAAAGAATCAGAATATAAAATCGTTGGTTATGAAATTTCGCCAATGATGGTGAAAATTGCACAAGCAAACATAAAATCTGCAGATTTAGAAGAGTTTATTGAAGTTAGAAATCAAGATTTTTTTACATCTAAAAAAGAATTATTCCCAGTTTTACTGGTTTTTAATCCGCCTTATGATGAGCGTATCGAAAATAATAACCAAGAATTTTACAAACAAATTGGAGATACATTAAAATCGAGTTATCCAAATACTTTGGCGTGGTTTATTACATCAGATTTACAAGCCAAAAAATATGTCGGTTTACGTCCTTCGAGAAAAGTAAAAGTATTTAATGGTAAATTAGAATGCGACTTTTTACAATATGAAATGTACGAAGGAAGTAAAAAAGCTAAAAATCAAAATTAAGAAAAGTGAGTCAATTTATTAAAGAAATCTGTCAAGATCAAAAAGTATATATTTTAACTTCAGAAGAAGGTTTTGCTGTTTCGTACTCAGAGGAATTTGAGTATGAAGATGGTTCTAATTTAGAGGTGATTTGCTTTTGGTCGAATACAGATTTAGCTAAAAATGCGAAACATAATCAATGGGAAAATCATAAAATTGATTCAATCGATTTGAATACTTTTTTAGAAGAATGGTTGTTCGGAATGATTGAAGAAGTTTCTTTGGTTGGAATTAATTTTGACGAAACTTCAAAAGGAGAGGAGCAAAGTCCTTTGGATACCATTTTGGCAATTGTTCACGAATTAAATCAAACGAAATCTACTTTCAAACTGAATCATTTTAAGAATTTAAACGAAATTCAGCAAGTAACTTTGGAATTGAAAGAATCATTCAATCAATAATTTATTTTGGAAAAAGAAGATTTACAACTTTCGATAATTATTGCCGTTTACGAACGTCAAGATGAATTGACAGAATTATTGTCAAGTTTAGCAAAACAAACGGATAAGTCATTCGAAATTATCATTGTAGACGATGGTTCTACAAATAAATTGGATGTGGTTTGTGCTAAATTTGATTCTCAATTAGATCTTCATTATTACTACAAAACAAATTCAGGACCAGGAAAATCGAGAAACTATGGTATGGAAAAAGCGAATGGAAATTATTTCATTTTCTTAGATTCTGATACCATTATTCCATCAACTTATATCGAATCTGTAAAAAAGGAGTTGATAACTAATTTTGTTGATGCTTTTGGTGGACCAGATGATGCAGATGAATCGTTTACAGATTTGCAAAAAGCCATTACGTTTTCGATGACTTCTTTTCTGACAACAGGTGGAATTCGTGGAGGTAAAAAACAAATAGGTAAATTTCAACCACGTAGTTTTAACATGGGGATTTCTCGTGTAGCCTATGAAAAAACGGGAGGATTTGCAGATTTACGTGTTGGAGAAGATCCAGATTTATCGATGCGTTTATGGGAAAATGGTTTTGACACTCGTTTGTTTCAAAATTCGAAAGTGATTCATAAACGTAGAACTTCCTTGAAAAAATTTGCTAAACAAGTCTATCAATTTGGGGTTGCTCGACCAATTCTTAATCAACGTCATCCAAAATACATCAAACCAACTTTTTGGTTTCCGAGCTTATTTTTTGTCGGAACAATAGCTGCTTTTCTTTTGTTAGTATTGAGTTTTATCGTTCCAGCATATAAATTTATCCTGCAACTTCCTTTTGTTTTGTGGTTAATTTATATGTTTTTAATCTTTATATTTTCAACCATACGATTCAAATCTGCGATTGTAGGTTTACTATCTATTCAAACGACTTTAATTCAATTTTTTAATTACGGATATGGATTTTTAGAAAGTCAATTCAAATTAAATCTACTTAAGCAAAATCCTAAAAAGGCTTTTCCAAGTCATTTTCATATTGATTAATTTTTGACTTATTATTCTGGGTATAAATTATGTTTATTCAGATAAAATGATGAGTTGAAAACCTTCTATCATGAATTTGTTTCATAGAATAGTTTTTATTTTAGGCATTTATATCACTTCCAATTAATCTTTACGGGTAGTCTCTTAAAAATTTTGTAATTTTGCACACTTAAATTATAGTAATGCGTACGAAATCGACTGGGAAAAAGAAAATAAATGTAATTACGTTAGGGTGTTCTAAAAACGTATATGATTCTGAAGTATTAATGGGGCAATTGAAAGCAAATGGAAAAGAAGTAGTTCATGAGCAGTCAGGAGAAATTGTTGTGATTAATACATGTGGTTTTATTGATAATGCGAAAGAAGAAAGTATTGATACAATTTTAGACTATGTACAACGTAAAGAAGACGGTTTAGTAGAAAAAGTTTTTGTGACAGGATGCTTATCTGAGCGTTATAAACCAGATTTATTAGAGCAAATACCAGATGTTGATCAATATTTTGGAACACGTGAGTTACCATTGTTATTAAAAGCTTTAGGTGCAGATTATAAACACGAATTAGTAGGGGAGCGTTTAACGACTACACCTCGCCATTATGCGTATTTAAAAATTGCCGAAGGTTGCGATCGTCCATGTTCATTTTGTGCAATTCCTTTGATGCGTGGTGGAAACGTTTCTCGTCCAATCGAAGATTTAGTTACGGAGGCAACTAAATTAGCGAAAAATGGAACAAAAGAATTGATTTTAATCGCACAAGATTTAACTTACTACGGATTAGATATCTATAAAAAACGCGAATTAGCAAGTCTTTTAAAAGAATTGGTAAAAGTAGAAGGGATCGAGTGGATTCGTTTACATTATGCTTTTCCAGCTGGATTCCCAGAAGATGTTTTAGATGTAATTCGTGAAGAACCTAAAGTATGTAATTATTTAGATATTCCTTTGCAGCACATATCGACAAACATTTTGAAATCGATGCGTCGTGGAACAACAAAAGAAAAAACGAATGCTTTATTAGAAGCTTTCCGTTCTAAAGTTCCAGGAATGACCATTCGTACGACGTTAATTTGTGGTTATCCAGGAGAAACGGAAGAAGATTTCCAAGAAATGAAAGAGTGGGTTCAAGCTCAAAAGTTCGATCGTTTAGGATGTTTTACTTATTCTCATGAAGAAAATACACATGCTTATAATTTAGTGGACGATGTACCAGAGGAAGTAAAACAACAACGTGTGGAAGAAATTATGGAGATTCAATCTCAAATTTCTTACGATTTGAACCAAGAAAAAATTGGTCAAACATTTAGAGTGTTGATAGATCGAAAAGAAGGTGATAATTTTATTGGTCGTTCTGAACATGATTCGCCAGATGTTGACAACGAAATTTTAATTTCTGCAGTAGATACTTATTTACCAATTGGTGATTTTGTTAATGTAGAAATTATCGAAGCGTATGAATTCGATTTAATAGGTAAAGTAATTGATTAACTCAAGCTATATAACAATAAGAAAACCACTCGATTGAGTGGTTTTTTTATGTTTAGTATAAAACAATTTAATAATTGATTTTATAAAATCATTTCAGGGATTTCTCCTTCAATAATTAATTTTCCTTCAGTTGCATTTTTAATTTCTTCTACCGAAACACCTGGTGCGCGTTCTAATAATTTGAATCCACCTTCTGGTAAAATTTCTAACACAGCTAATTCTGTCACAATTTTTTTAACACAATTAATTCCTGTTAAAGGTAACGTACAACTTGGTAGTAATTTAGATTCTCCTGCTTTGTTTACATGTTGCATGGCAACAATAATATTATCTGCAGAAGCGACTAAATCCATTGCGCCTCCCATTCCTTTTACCATTTTTCCTGGAATCTTCCAATTTGCAATGTCTCCATTTTCAGAAACTTCCATTGCGCCTAAAATAGTTAAGTTAATTTTTCGAGCTCTAATCATTCCAAAACTCATTGCCGAATCAAAAAAGGCTGAACCAGGTAAAGTGGTGATTGTTTGTTTACCAGCATTGATAAAATCAGGATCTTCTTCACCTTCTGTAGGGAAAGGTCCCATTCCCAATAATCCATTTTCTGATTGCAAAACAACATTTACATTTTCAGGAATATAATTGGCAACCAATGTTGGAATTCCGATGCCTAAATTCACATAATATCCATCTTTAACTTCTTTCGCAATACGTTTTGCAATTCCATTTTTATCTAACATTGCCTTTATGGTTTAGGTTGAACAGTTCTATTTTCAATTCGCTTTTCGTATTTTTCTCCTTGTAAAATACGATTCACATAAACACCTGGTGTATGAATTTGATTTGGATCAAGTTCACCGACTTCCACCAATTCTTCCACTTCAGCAATGGTAATTTTTCCACACATCGCAGCTGGATGATTAAAATTGGCAGTTGCACCACGGAAAACTAAATTTCCTGCTGTATCACCTTTCCAAGCTTTAACTAATGCAAAATCTGGTTCGAAAGCATATTCTAACAAATATTCTTTTTCGATTCCATGAAACGTGAATTTTCTAATTTCTTTTCCTTCAGCGACTTCAGTTCCAACTCCTGCAGGCGTAAAAATTGCAGGCATTCCATAACCGGCAGCCATCAATCGTGTAGCTAAAGTTCCTTGCGGAATTAATTCTACTTCTAATTCACCAGAAAGCATTTGACGTTCGAACTCAGCATTTTCACCAACATAAGAAGAAATCATTTTTTTGATTTGTTTTCCTTGCAATAATAATCCTAAACCAAAATCATCAACACCAGCATTGTTACTAATACAAGTAAGGTTGTTGATTTTTTTGTTGACTAATCCCTGAATCAAATTTTCAGGAATTCCAGAAAGTCCAAAGCCTCCAACAGCAAGCGTCATTCCGCTTTCTACACCTTGTAGTGCTTCTTCGATGCTGTTTACTTTTTTGTTTATCATTTTTGTTGTGTTTGATTGAGTATATTTCTATACGCTAAAGATAAATAAAAACCTCTCATATTTCAATTATCCGTTATAATAAATCTTGTGAAAAGATAAAATTTAGCCACTTTATTAGGTCTTTTTCTGTCATTCGTACAAATGAAAAAATTTAAAACTATAACTAATTTTACATAATCAGATAAACCCAAATCCTCTTAATTGATTAGATGGAATTTAGAATTCTTTTTACACGAAATATTTTGCTGTAATTTTTTAAAACTTTGCATCAATCATCAGTTTTTAATCTATTATTGAATACAAAAAATAAAATCCATTCAGAATAAAATTATATATTTGGATTAAATAAAATTTCCTGCTGTTTGACTTATGGAAATTCGATACTTGATTTATTCAACGATTAAAAAAACGAAAAAATGGAACAAAAAGTACAAAATCGAGTAATCGAAAACATCTTTTTTTCTAATTTTTTTTTAATTCTACTTTCAATAGCTTTGAATATTGAAACGAATATTAAAATTGGTTTACCACTTAATTCGATAGCATATTATTCTTTTATTAGTTCCATCACGGTTTTATTTTATTTGTACGCTTATCGTGTTCCAAAACAAGTAAAAGCATCTCAAAATCCTCGTATTCAATTCTATATTGATCACCGAAAAAATATTCGATATTTTACTTATTTTTTACTTGTTGTCGCTTTTTGTTCAGGCTCAATTTTGGCAATCAGATGTTTACCAAATTATGATATTTTATCTTGGAAATGGTTTTTTGTTTTATTCTTTACAGCATTGTTGTCTTTCGGTTATTATGATTTGAAATTGGGAATTTCGTTGAGAAAAACGATGTTATTGAAACCTTTTTTAATTGGTTGGACATGGGCAATTACGACTGTTTTTTTACCTGTTTTATTCTTGATGTTAAAAAATAAAACACATTATATGATCGATGCAAAATTCTATTTTCTATTTTCTCAGACTTTTATGTATTGTGTTGTAAATGCAATTTTGTTTGATTTGAAAGATTATGAAGACGATAACAATCGAAATTTGAAAACATTTGTAGTGAAATATGGTTATCATTTTACATTAAATCGTATCATTTTACCTTTGATCTTTTTAGGTTTTTTAAGTTTTGTCCTTTTTGGTATTTGGTATGATTTGCCATTGCATCGAATTTTATTTATGTTAATCCCGATAATTTGTTTGGCAATTTTTGCAGTGAGACTTCATCGTCCAAAACCTATTTTGTATTATTTAATTGCGATTGATGGAATGATTTTTTTCAAAGCAATTTGTGGAATTTTAAGCGTAATTTTATTTGAATAATGAATTACAATTTTATTGCACCATATTATCATTCGTTGAGTCAGTTGTTTTTTTTGAATAGGCAACATCAAGCTCATTTTTTGATTTTAAAACATTTAAAAGATGGTGACAAAATTCTGTGGATAGGAGGAGGAGCTGGAAAGTTTATTTCAGCGTTAGAACAACACAACTTGAAATTAGAAATAGATTATATTGATTTTTCTTTTAAAATGATTGATTTAGCAAAAAAAGTAAACACAAGTAATTTGAAAATCAATTTTATTGTTTCAGACATTTTTGAATTTAAAACGTCAAAAAAATATGACGTAGTGATGACCACTTTTTTATTTGATCATTTTTCTCAGGAAAGAGCAGAAAAATTAGTTGATCAATTGAATGATAATTTGAAGCCTAAAGGAATTTGGTTTTATGTAGATTTCACTCAAGATCAAAACGGTTGGCAGAAAATAATAACAAACTTTATGTTGAGATTTTTTAGAATTGCTATAGGTTTAGATATAACTCAATTACCCAAAATGCAACAAGTTTTCGCTAAAAGATATGAGAATATTGACAGTCAATTCTTTTTCAAGAAGTACATCGAAAGTAACGTTTATCAAAAGAAATAAAAAAAGCGATTCTTGATTGAATCGCTTTTTTTATTTTACATATAATCGGTGTCTAATTTTCCTTTTTTGAACTGAATAATATTTAGTTTATTCATTGCCCAGATACATGGATACATCGGATCGAATTCCCATTTTTTAACGGCGAAATTAGGACGTCCACCAAATTTATGGTGATTGTTGTGCAAACATTCTCCCCACATTAGCCAGTCTATCGGCATTAAATTTGTAGAAGTGTCTCCAACATCGTAATTACGGTAACCTAATTTGTGTGAAAACCAATTGATGATTACACCATGTAATGGACTCATCAAAGCTTGTAGTGGAATAAATACAAAATACGTCCATAACGGTGCATCGACTGCCATATAAATCAAAATGTAAATAATTACCCAAGCTAATCTCACCGCATTATTTCCTGCGAAAGCATCCCAAGATCTCCAAGCTGGAACCCCTTTTTTGAACTTTTCTAAAACTTGTGCTTTATCATGATCAATTTCGTTATAAACAAGTCGAGTTCTCCACATCATTGCAAAGAAGTTAGGATCATATTGTGGTGAATGAGGATCTTTTTCTGTGTCGGCATACGCGTGGTGATGTCTATGCATAACACCGTAAGTATATGGACTTAGATAAGATGAACCTTGAAATATCCAAGCTAAAACATGAAATATTTTTTCCCATGTTTTAGACATCGTAAACATTGCGTGAGAAGCATATCTGTGATGAAAAAAAGTTTGGAAAAATAAAGAAGCATACCAATGTATGATGAAGATAATGATTACTGCTGTCATTACTAATTTTAAAATTTCTACAAATATAGGGTTTTGTATTGTGTTTTGGACTAATCAATATCATAGATGTTAAATAATATTGGATTATTTATAATGAAAAAAAACATGAAATACTCTTCATCTAAAAAATTTACCTATTTAATTTTAAACGATTAGATTCTTAGTAGAAAAATATATGATTTGAATAAAAATAATAAAGACTATAATTTTGTTTTTAAACTAATAATTTTCAGAATAGTTATAGACACACAATGGTTTAGCTAATCGTTAGGTTTTAATTACCATAAAAAGTAAGGCTGTTTTTTCAATAAATTTGAATAAGCTTTATATTTAATGATTAAAAATTAATGAAATTATTGTATAATATTTTTATTTATAAGTTAAAATTATTAAGGAATGACTTAAATCATATTAATATTTTGAATTTTATTAATTAAAGATATATCAGTTTTTATCCGTTTATTAAATGGATAAAATATTGAAAAGTATTGCTATGTAATTCATGTTGCAAATTAGGGTTATTCTATTTTATACCTTTGCATTGGTTTAGTTAATAATAAATTTATGAAAAAAGTTTTACTTGCAATAGCATTTGCTCTACCTACGGCTTATGTTATGGCTCAAGTTGGAATTGGAACAAGTGATCCTAAAACAACATTAGATGTTACAGCTGTTAATCCTACTGGGAATCTGGAAACAGTGGAGGGAATTTTAATACCACGTGTAGATAGAGAAAGAGCGCAATCTATGAGAAATATAGAAAAATCTACCATGATTTTTGTAAATAATATTTGTACAGGAACACAGGAAAATACAGATTATATTCTAATGGGGTTGGCAAGAAAGTTAAAAATAAAATGTATCTTAACCTCTGATAGTCATTTTGGAAGTAAAGAAGATTTTGATACATATTGTAAAATGCATGAGATTGGTAAAACCACATTAAATGTAAAAGAAACATATGGTGAAAGATATATGCCAACAGAATATGAAATTGTTGAACGTTTTGCAAAAACATACAAAGGAAAAATAAAAAATGCAATTTCTTTAGCAGAGAAATTTGTTGACAATATGTCAGAAATTTATGATAAAGTAGAAGGCGGTATAATTGACGAGTTACCGTTGATTCTTCCAAACCTGAATGATGTAGATAGCAAAAAGAAGTTAAAGAGTGAAGTTGCAAAGGGTTTGAAGCGGAAAGGGAAATGGACACCAAAATACAAGAAACGTTGTCTTGAAGAACTAGATGTAATATTTTATCATGGTTTTGAGGATTATTTTTTGATTGTTCAGGACTATGTAAATTTTGCTAGAAAAAGCGGAATTGCAATTGGTAAAGGGCGTGGTTCTGTATGTAATTGTTTAGTG
>NZ_CALGVK010000045.1:0-23521 GCF_937930195.1 uncultured Empedobacter sp. | reverse complement strand
TCTTGTCATAAAAAATGCCCCCAAAAGTGTCTAACTTTTTGGGGGCAGTGTACAAGGATGTAGCTTTTTTATTTGTGATTATTTCGATACTTCTAATTCAGAAATATGACTTACTTTTTTGATTAATTTATTGTCTTTATCGATTAATAATAAAGTAGGAGTAGATTCAATTCCAAATTCAGTAGCAATTGGTGAATCCCATCTCAAGAGATCAGAATAATTGTACCACGAGAAATCTTTTGTAGCACTCTCAAAAGCATTTTGATCATAGTCTAAAGAGATTGCAACTATTTCACCACCTTTTGCTTTAAAGTCTTTGTAAAACTCTTTAATATGAGGAACCTCTTGTTGACAAGCAGGACACCAAGATGCCCAAAATACAATTAGTTTTTGATTGGCTTTAATATCATACAATGATTTCTTTCCCTTTACAGCTTTATCAAACGTGATATTTGGAACCTGTTGTCCAACCTGTATTAAACTAACACCAGCTATCTTCTTTAATTGATCTGTAACTTTTCCTTTTAGTCCATTTATTTTTTCACCATATTTTTGATGAAAATTAGCATATTCTTTTTTTGGAACAAATTTTAGAATTGCCGTCAAAACATTTTGACCTCTTGTAGTTTCAATATTTGTTTTTCCTAAGATTTCATCTGTCGCAGCAATCAAATTATCTTCGATATTTTGGTTTCCAGCAGTAGATAATTTGGTGTTGATATAAGCAAAAATCAAATCATTGAACATTCCAGATTGCTCCAAACGAAGATCGTCATTTGAAAAATGATTCAGAATCGACTCTATAGTCGAAGCATCTCTATTATTTTGTGCTTGTTGCTTTAGATCATTTAACTCATTTATATAAGTGATCAAATCAGAAAATTTTTCACTTCTTTTTAAATCATTGATTCGTTTATCTTCTTTTACCATTGCCGTGTAAAACTCATCTGTTGGTTTATACATTTGCATTAAATATGGAAAAACTTGATTTTGAATTTCGTTTAATGGTTGTAACGCCAAAACTTTATTATATTCATTTTGTGCACTACCTTCAATAACTTGAAGTTTAGAATTTATTTCTTGACCTGTAACTGTTTTAAATTTCAAATCTTTGTTATCTGTCAGTAACGATAAATTTTCACCTGTTGGTAAATCGATACGTACAAAACCATTGTATTTTGATGGTACTTTTGTGGTGAAATTACCATTGTTGTCAGTTTTGGAATTGTTGATTAATTTCAATTCAGCATTTTCGTAAACCTTTACTAAAACTGGTTTGTTGGCGTAATTTTCTAATTGTCCAGAAATTGTAAACTGTCCAAAAACAGAGCTTCCTAATACAATAAGAGGAATTATAAATTTATTTTTCATAATTTTTTGTGATATAAAAAAACCTCAATCATTTGATTGAGGTTTAAAAGTATGATTATTATTAATTAAATCAAAGATTTTTTGTATTTGTTCATAGCGAAATATACAACAGCTACTGCAATTGCAAATCCAATTAAATAAATTGTATACTCATCGATTGGAGTTGCAGGATTTCCAGGTGCATTTGTATCTGGAGGTGGTGGACCACAATCTGGATCATCAGGATCACAATCTTGTGCATATATTGTCAGGGCAAATACATTAAATATAAATAAGGTTAGCAGTAATCTAAAATTTTTCATAAGGTTAGCGGTTTATTAATTAATTGTTTTTTGAGAGACAACTTTTCCATCTTTATATGTAATAACAACTACATATACTCCTGTAGCAAGATTTAATTTGTAATCTGAGTTAGTAGAAACATCTACGTTACGAGAAATTAATCTTCCTGTCAAATCATAGATTTCAATCTTAGCACTTGTATTTGAATTCTCAAAACGTACATATTTGCTCGTATTATCTTTATAAATATAAGTTGCATTATTTTTATTTAAATCATCAGTTCCCAAAACTAGAGGAGCTTCATTCCAATAAAGCTCAAATTGATCATTTATGTTAGGATTTGCAACAAATTTTATCTGAGTATTAGCATCTACTTCAACAACATTATTTTTAGATTTATCTAATAAATAGTATTTACCGACAGAAAAGTTATCCACTCTATTTAAAATTGATTGTTCAAATAATCTTAAATTGATCGTATAGTTATGCCCTTCAATTAAATTATTAAATCCAATACCGATTGGTTTTCCTATATAATCTAGCGAGTTAAATTGGTTCAATAAAGTTTGTGAGTTAGTTACAATAGTTCCATCATTTTTTTCTTCAAAAATGAATATTGGATTTTTTGAAATAGATTCATTTACTGAATTCCCTGTAGTATAAAAATTTGAGTTCACTAAATAAGCAGCATCTCCAAGTATTGAATTATCTTCCAATAAAAATAATTCTAACTGAGTAAAATCATTACCTGCAATTAAACCTTTACTTTGTAAGCTTGTATCTTCTAGTAAATTATAACTACTTGTGTCGTTACTCGATCTAGCATAAAGGCCTGAAGTGCTTCCATTTGTAAAGTCATAAATAAAAGTTTTTTGTCTATCCGCTATATTAAAATTTGCTGTAACGATATTACTACCACCATTATTAGCTTTAAGCATTGTATAGTAATCAATTTCGAAGTACTCAAATGGTTTAACTATTAAAGCGTCAGGATTTCCTGCCCAAAAATATGGATTAGCTCCAGTTTCAGATTTTTGTAAATAAGCAGTAATTCTAGTCGTGTTAGTATTACTTCCACCTGTTTGATCATCCCAGTTAACAGAGTAATTATTAGCTAATTTATGTATTCTGAATTTAATTGTAGTAGGTTCAAAAGTTTCAGTAGGACCTTTAATCGCTCCATTAACAACAAATTTTATCCAAGAATTAGCAATAGATACATCACTTAAATCCAAATTTGATGTAAATGGATTTGAAAAACGATGTAAATTCTTTCCATAGCGAGAATTTGTATCAGGAGCATTATTTCCTAAGTATGATACGAACTCCTCGTTATAATTATTTCTAAGATTTTTCCAATTACCCCAAGTTAATTCAGAAAACTGTTCTTTAGTTTTATTTACAATTCCACTTTCGACATTGTTTAATGTTACAGCTTTGTTATTTGGCTTACCGTAAGTAGCGAATTTATTTGAAGCTGATATTCCTTCAAGAAAACTTTTAAAGGCACCATTCATTGTATTAATAGTGTAGTTAGCACCAGCAACTACATCTGTTCCTTTAGGAACATTATCATATTCTGTTTCTTTAACATCCCAAGCAAGTATCGTTTGGTTATATCTGTTAGTTCCACAGTTCGAATTTACAGCACACTCTCCTCTAAATGCAGAAGAGTTAGAAGTAATATTATTAATTATATTTTCAATTTTATCATCTTGATAAGGTAAACCAAATGGGTAATAATCATTTAGAGATGGATTGATATTAGATCTTTCGATTGCTAATTGTCCAGAAACAGAAGATGCTTGATTAATTATTAATTGACCATATTCCGTACTAGTACTGTACTTATTGACGAAGTTTTTACCAATAGTATTTTGGTTATTAAAATTACCTCTAACTTGAATGTTTCCTTCATTAATTATTTTTTCAGTAGTTCCATCAATAGCATCAGTCGTAACATTTACATTTCCTCCATTATAGAATAAAGTACTTGGATTTACTTTAACGATAACTGCATCTTTTATATATGTGTCTTGTGCAGAAGCACTATACATCGCACTAAGTGCGACTAAAGCAAGTAGATTCTTTTTCATATATTATATTATTTTTGGTTGGTCTCTTTAAAATTACTAAATAATTTCATTACAAATATAAAAATTTTTATTAAAAAGTTACTATACAATTAATTATATTATAACCTTCTCTGGTAAATCTTTAATGTTATACATTAAGTCTGTAAAAATTTCTTCCGTAACTGCTCGTAATCCACGAGCTCCTAAACCCAATTCATTGGCACGGTCTACAATTTTATTTAGGGTTTCGTCCGTCACTATAAGCTCTTTTTCATCTAAGGCAAATAGCTTTGTATATTGTTTGATAAGCGAGTTTTTTGGTTCTGTCAAAATAGCTCTCATCGCTTCTTTATCTAACGCTTTAAGATAAGTAATAATAGGCAAACGTCCAATTAATTCTGGAATAATACCAAAGTTTTTCAAATCTTGTGCGTTTACTTCGTCCAAAAGATTTTCGACTTCTTTTTGATCGTCGTTTTTAAAACCAATTACATGTTTTTTCAAACGATCTGCAATGTGTTTTTCAATTCCAGAAAAAGCACCTCCAGCTATAAATAAAATATCTTTTGTATTAACTTCTATAAATTTTTGGTCAGGGTGTTTACGTCCTCCTTTTGGTGGAACATTAACCACAGTTCCTTCCAGAATTTTAAGTAAAGCTTGTTGAACGCCTTCTCCAGAAACGTCTCTAGTAATAGAAGGATTATCGCTTTTTCGTGCTATTTTATCTACTTCGTCGATAAAAACGATCCCTTTTTCAGCAAGTTCTAAATTGTAATCTGCAGCTTGTAAAAGTCGAGTTAAAATACTTTCTACATCTTCTCCTACATATCCTGCTTCTGTCAATACAGTTGCGTCAACAATTGCAAATGGTACATTTAATAATTTAGCAATTGTTTTTGCTAATAATGTTTTTCCACTTCCAGTTTCTCCAACTAAAATAACGTTCGATTTGTCAATCTCAACATCATTATCTTTGTCCAGTAATATTCTTTTATAGTGATTGTAAACTGCAACAGACAATATTTTTTTTGCCTGATCTTGACCAATCACATAATCATCTAAAAACTCCTTAATTTCTTTAGGTGATTTTAAAGTTAGAGGTTTTATCAAATCGTTATTTGCATTAAATTTCGATTCTTCTAAAACAATACCATGCGCTTGCTCAATACAATTATCACAAATATTACCGTCAATTCCAGACACTAAAATATTTACTTCGTTTCTGCTTTTTCCGCAAAAAGAGCACTTATTTTCTTCCAATTTTTTATACTTAATTAAGCTGCAAAGGTACTTATTTTGTTTTAGATAGAAAATATTTCTTTGTTAATTTGTAGATGTTTTTAAGTATGTTTATATAGGGCTTTATAATCTACTTTTTATAACTGTTGTTTTTTACTCATTTCTATTGATTTACTACGTTTTTACTTGTAGAAAACAAAAAAGGATTCTAAATAATTAGAATCCTTTTTTGTTATAATTTTTGAATTAGAAATTATTTTCGAGGTAATAAAACTTCGTCAATCATTCCATATTCTTTTGCTTCTATAGAAGTCATCCAGTAATCACGTTCACCATCTTTTTCGATTTGCTCGAAAGTTTGACCAGAATGGGTTGCAAGAATGTCGTATAATTCTTTTTTCAATTTCAAGATTTCTTTCAATGTGATTTCCATATCAGTTGCTTGACCTTGAGCACCACCTAATGGTTGGTGAATCATCACGCGAGAGTGTTTTAGAGCCGAACGTTTTCCTGCTGCTCCTGCACATAATAGAACTGCTCCCATAGAAGCGGCCATACCTGTACAAATTGTCGCAACATCAGGTTTTACCAACTGCATCGTGTCGTAAATCCCTAATCCTGCATATACACCACCACCTGGTGAGTTAACATAAATTTGAATGTCTTTTGTGGCATCTACACTTTCTAAGAACAATAATTGCGCTTGAATGATGTTTGCAATTTGATCATCGATTCCTGTTCCTAAAAAGATAATTCTATCCATCATCAATCGAGAGAAAACGTCCATTTGTGCAACGTTCAATTTTCTTTCTTCAACAATGTAAGGCGTTGTGTTTTGGATATAACTCTCCATATGTAAAGAGCTAATTCCTTTGTCTAACAGCGCATATTTTTTAAATTCTTCTCCTACGTTTTTCATTATTCAATTTAGATTTTAAATGAAAGGTATAAAGAATTTTTTAGAAGTGATTAAGCTTCTGCCAATTCTTTATTTTTTTCAGTAATGATGTCAACAAACTCGTCAAATGTTACTTCTTTTTCGTTCAATTTTACATTGTTTTTAAAGATGTCTAACATTTTGTCTGTAAACACTTGGTATGATAAACGGTTGTATTCTTCCTGATTTTGTAAAGCAGACATTGCAATTTGTTGTAATGTATCTTCTGGAATAGAATTTTGACCGTACATTTTTAATTGATCTTTGATCGCAGCAAAAGCAGCTTCTTTTACTTCTTCAGCATTTACTTCAACATTATTCAATTCAGCAATTTTAGCTTCGATTAATTGGTAACGTAAACCTTTGTCCATTTTAGCCAATTCTTCTTTTGCTTGCTCTTCAGAAGTTACATTTTCGTTAGAAGAAATTAACCATTTAGTTAAAAATTCTGTTGGTAAATCAAACTGAACTGTCTCTAGTAATTTAGCGACAACATCGTTGATAATTTGTTTGTCAGATTCTTTGTTGTACATGTTTTCTGACTCTTCTTTGATTTTGTTACGGAAAGCTTCTTCTGAATCTACAGCTCCTTCTCCATAAACTTTATCAAATAATTCTTGGTTAACTTCTGCTTTTTCTGCTTTGTTAATTTCTTTGATTGTATAAGTTACTTTAGTTCCTTCTTCAGTAACTTCTGTGTTCAATTGTTGAGCAGCTTCTTCAGCAGTGTCAAAAATATCGTTAGAATTTACTTCTACAACATCACCAACTTTTTTACCAATAAATGCAGAAGCATCTTTTAATTCTTCTAAACGGATAAATGTTGGTTTAGCTTCTTGACCTTCTACAGCAGCTTCTACTTTTAATACTGCTTCAGCTTCAGCTTCAGCTAATGATTTTAATGATCCAAAACGAGCAGCGAAGTTGTCAACATATTTTTGGATTTCGTCTTCAGCAACTTTTACTTTGTAGCTTTCAACTTCAACTTTAGATAAGTCAACCTCAAATTCAGGAGCTAATCCTAATTCGAAATCAAATGATAATAGATCAGCATTCCAATCAACTTCTTTCATTACAGGAACTGGATTTCCTAAGATTGATAATTTTTCTGTGTTGATGTAGTCAGAAACACTTTTTTGTAAGATTTCGTTAACTGTATCAAAAATAACAGCTTGCTCGTATTGTTTTTTTACAAAACTCATTGGAACTTGCCCTTTACGGAATCCTTTGATGTTAGCTGTTTTTCTGTATTGGTTCAATACATCAACTACTTTCTCTTGATAATCTGCCTTGTCAACAGTTACAGTTAATACTGCGTTTAATTTGTCTGTTGTATTTTTAGTAATATTCATCTACCTTAAATTTGGAGTGCAAATGTATAAAATTTTAATCATTTTTAATAGAAGAAAATGAAAATCCAAGCAATTCATTCTCTATAAATTAACAATTGAGATTGAATCTTATCAAATTGTTTAGATTTAGATTTTTAGTTGTCTTGATTATAATTTATTATTCACAAATTTTGATTGATATTTTCAATAATTAAGCCAATAGAAATCAACTGTCAGATTGACATAAAAAAAGTCCAGCAGAATAATCTACTGGACTTTTATATTTAGAATGCTATAATTTTATAGTTCTCCGTAATTTGCGTAAGATTCATCAAACTGAAAATCTTCCATAAATTTCGTTGTATAGTTTCCTGCTACAAAATCTGGATGATCCATTAATTGTAAATGGAAAGGAATTGTTGTTTTGATACCTTCAATATAAAACTCACCTAATGCACGTTTCATTTTCTGAATTGCTTCTTCACGTGTTTGTGCTGTTACGATTAATTTTGCAATCATTGAATCGTAGTTAGGTGGAATTGTATATCCAGCGTATACGTGTGTATCTACGCGAACACCATTACCACCAGGAATGTTAATATTTGTAATTTTTCCTGGAGAAGGACGGAAGTCATTGTATGGATCTTCTGCATTGATACGACATTCGATTGAATGTCCTTGAGGGTAATAGTTTTTACCAGAAATAGGTTCACCAGCTGCTAACATAATTTGTTCGCGAACTAAGTCGAATCCTGTTACTTGTTCTGTAATTGGGTGTTCTACTTGGATACGAGTATTCATCTCCATAAAGTAGAAGTCTCCGTGTTTATCAACTAAAAACTCAATTGTACCAACACCTTCATAACCGATATATTCACAAGCTTTAACTGCTGCTTCACCCATACGTTTACGTAAATCGTCTGTCATAATAGGAGAAGGAGTTTCTTCTGCTAATTTTTGGTTACGACGTTGAATAGAACAGTCACGCTCAGATAAGTGACAAGCTTTACCGTTTTGGTCACTTGCAACTTGAATTTCGATATGACGAGGTTCTTCAATCAATTTTTCCATGTACATACCGTCGTTACCAAAAGCTGCTGCAGCTTCTGTACGAGCAGATTCCCATGCATGTAATAAATCTTCTTCTTTCCAAATTGCACGCATCCCTTTACCACCACCACCGGCAGTAGCTTTCATCATAACAGGGTATTTTATTTCGCGAGCAACCTCTAAAGCTTGTTCATAGCTTTCTAACAAACCGTCAGAGCCAGGAACAACAGGTACTCCTGCTTCTTTCATTGTAGCTTTAGCATTTGCTTTATCTCCCATACGGTCGATATTATCAGCAGGCGCTCCAATGAATTTGATTCCGTTAGATGCACAGATTTTAGAAAAAGTAGAGTTTTCAGATAAAAATCCATAACCTGGGTGAATAGCATCCGCGTCTGTAATTTCTGCAGCCGCGATGATGTTAGCCATTTTTAGGTATGAATCTTTACTTGGAGCAGGACCAATACACACCGCTTCGTCTGCGAAACGTACGTGTAAAGATGTTTCGTCCGCTTTAGAGTAAACAGCAACCGTTTTGATTCCCATTTCTTTTGCAGTACGTATAATACGCATTGCAATTTCACCTCTATTAGCGATTAATATCTTCTTAAACATAATTTTTTAGATGTAATTGATTAAGCTGGATCAACTAAGAATAATGGTTGATCGTACTCAACTGGACTTGCATCGTCCACTAAGATTTTAACAATTTTACCAGAAACTTCAGATTCAATTTCGTTGAATAATTTCATTGCTTCAACAATACATAATACTTTACCTGGAGCGATAGAGTCACCTACACCTACGAAAGGTTCTTTTCCTGGGCCAGCTGAACGGTAAAATGTTCCAATCATAGGAGATTTTACTGTGATTAAATTGCTGTTTTCTTCTTCTGATGGAGTCGTAGAGTTGTTTGCTGGTGCAGCAGCTGGCGCTTGTGGCGCTGCAGCTTGTGCTACAGGAGCTTGAGGTACATAAAATTGTTGAGACGCAACTTGCGCAGGTACGCTTGCTAAAGTTTTGATTTTAATCTCGATGTCATCTTGTTTGATGCTTACTTCAGCAACTTCTGCTTTTGATACGAATCTAATTAAATTTTGAATGTCTTTAATGTCCATATAATGCGGTTTTTTTATTTGACCTTTATGTTTGTTTTAATAAAACGATTTCAAAGGTATTGAAAAAAAAATAAAAAAAGCTGTTTCTTTTATAGAAACAGCTTCAAAATCTTTATAAGATTATATTATTCAGTAACTTCTTGTACTTTTTCTAATACTACTTTTCCTTTGTAGTATAATTTCCCGTCAGACCAATGAGCTCTGTGGTATAAATGTGCTTCACCAGTTGTTTTATCGATTGCTAATTGAGGAGCTTCGATTTTGTAGTGTGTTCTACGTTTATCTCTTCTTGTTGACGACTGTCTTCTCTTAGGATGTGCCATATCTAACTACTTTTTTTCTTTATTTCTATAATTTATTTTAATAATAAAAACCAATTAAGGTTTCAAATCTTTCAATTTTGCCCAACGTGGATCAATGTCGTCATTATCGTCGTCATCACCATTATCGTTGTCATCCTCATCCTCATCGTTTTCTGCATCTTCGTCTAATTCGTAAATGCTATACTGATCAAGTAAGTCTATCATTTCAGAATTACTTTCTCCATTTAAAACATCAGGATGAATTCGTTTTGTTGGTACTGATAACATTGCTAATTCATAAAGAATTTGTGCAAGGTTGATTTGGTATTCTTCACGAGGAATAACCCAAATTTCAAAATCAGTATCGTCAAACTCGTCGCCAAATTTAACAATTAATTCTGCATTATTCGAAATTTCTTGCTGAAACAATTCTCCAGTTAGATCGCAAGGAACAGTAATGTTTCCTTTTAAGCTAATTTCTAACTCGAGCATTGTTGATTTTTTATCTAAAATGATTGATACAATCATCGTAGGATTTTCAAAATCTTGCTCAATTTCAAATAAATCAAAGAACGATTGTGATAATTCGAACGTAAAATTACTCTTACCAAAAGGCAAGCTTGTAAATATAATATTATAATTTTTCAACTTGTCCATACCACAAAAAGGTGTGCAAAGATAATCTAATTTATTTAAAATTAATAGCTCTTTACAACTTATTTTAAATTTTTATTCTTTATTATCGCCTTTCTCTAGTTTTAGAGGAATATGTTGCAATACATTTTTAGTTAACTCTTGATATTCGTTTCGGTTTTTGAACAATTCAATTGCTGTAAAAATAGCTTCTTTAAAAGATTCTTCGTTTGCAATTCCTTTTCCTGCAATATCGTAAGCTGTTCCATGATCAGGAGAGGTACGAACAAATTTTAATCCAGCTGTATAATTTACACCTTCATCAAAACTAATGGTTTTGAAGGCTACCAAACCTTGATCGTGATACATTGCTAAAACAGCATCAAATGCATCTAAATTATGGGGACTAAAAAAGCTGTCAGCTGAATAAGGGCCGAAGACCAATTGATTTTCGTTGATACATCGTTCGATAACAGGAGAAATAATTTCTTTTTCTTCAGAACCCAACAAACCATTATCACCAGCGTGAGGGTTAAGTCCAAGAACTGCAATTTTTGGTTTTGAAATTGCATAATCTTCTACTAAACTTTTATGAATTTGTTGAATTTTAGCGTAAACAGATTTTGTATGAATGTTTTTTGCTACTTCACCTATTGGAATGTGTTGTGTAACCAAACCGACTTTTAGTTTTTCTGAAACCAGAAACATTAAGGGTTTTCCTCCCCAAACTGCACCCAAAAATTCTGTATGTCCAGGAAAATTAAAATCTTCGGACTGAATATTGTCTTTGTTTATAGGAGCGGTTACTAAAACATCAGTAAAGCCATCTGTTACAGATTGTGTTGCAGTTTTTAGAGATTGATAAGCATGTTCGCCAGCTTCTTTGGTTATTTTACCAAAATGAACATCGATTTGATCTTTCCAAAGATTAACAACGTTTATTTTACCGTCAACAATTTGACTTGCATCTTGAATGCCTTGAAAATTGATTCGATCAAATTTTAATTTATCTTTTTGGTAAGATAAGAGTTTTGTTGAGCCAAAAATAACAGGAGTAAAAAACTCTGTCATTTCTTTTTCTTGTAGAGTTTTTAGAATAACTTCTATTCCAACTCCATTATAATCGCCAATCGAAATGGCAACTCTTGGTTTTCTATCTTTTTCAGACATAATTTAATTTTAATAAGATTGGCTTGATGGTTTGTGTTTTTTGAAAAACTTTTTGTAAATCAAATCTACAATTAAACCTCCAATCCATGATGAAAAGAATAAAACAGGACAAATAGCAATTTCGTACCAAGTTGGGTGATATGGTGTGAATAATACATCACCTAATGCTACGATTAAAACAATAAAACCGACAAACATGGTGTAGGCTTGTTTTGCTCTTTTTACAAGTAATGCGGTGATGACACCTCCAACTAAAGCAGCAATTCCGCTAATTGCTAACATTGATCCAAAGAATTGAACTTTAAAATTTTTTCCTTCTCCGTGCGAAAAGTATTTGATGACATGTCGCCATTCAGGGAAAATTTTATCATCCCAATGTAATCTGTTCGCATTGTATATAAGTCCAAATTGAAGAATTGCATAGATGACAATTAATCCTACAATTACAGCAATAGTGTTTCTTAATACAGTTTTGTCTTTAAGCATAATTATTTATTAGTCTGCAATCGCAATTACAGATATTTCTACATTTACATCGCGGGGTAAACGAGCAACTTCTACACATTCTCGCGCCGGGTAATTTGTATCATTGAAATAAGAAGCATACACTTCATTTACGGCATTAAAATCGTTTAAATCTTTTACGAAAATTGTTGTTTTTACAACATTATCTATTGTTGTGCCGCCTTCTTCAAGAATAGCGATAACGTTTTTCATGACTTGGTGTACTTCGTCTTGAATGCTTGATGTTACTAATTCGTTTTTCTCTACATTAAAAGGAATTTGTCCTGAAGTGTAAAGAAAACCATTGTATTTTACTCCTTGCGAATATGGTCCGATAGCTTGTGGCGCTTTGTTCGTATGAATAATTTGTTTTTTCATGTTTTGATATTTTTAGTAATTAAGTCTTGATCTGTCGTTGTACTTCAAATCTTGTAGGATCGAAGCTTTGATTCCGATGAAGAAATCATAACTTTTGTAAGTTCCCATTGGAGTCCAGTTAAACGATAAAGTAAAACTACGTAAATCTCGTTCAAATCCGAAACGAACATAGGTGATTTCATTCGTAATAAAATCGTATGTAGCGTTAGCTGAAATTGCCCAATAAGGTGTTGGAGAGATTTTACCATTCAATGCAATAGAACCTGTGCTATCTCCTTTTCGCTGTGTTCCTTTTGTGTAGTTATAGCTGATGTTAGCCGTTAAACTCCATGGAATAGCGAATTGTGCGTAATTATCGCTGTCGTAATAGAAATTTTCGTCACGTACGGTTCCTCTTTTTTTATAGTTCTTGGCATCGAAACCTTTTCCACCAAATGTACTGTTGTCAAATGTATATCCAGTTCCTAATGTCATATTCGAAATACGAAGATCTCCTAATCCCATTTTGTCAACATATTCTGCAACTTCATTACCAGAAGCATTGATGTAGCGTCTAATTTTGTATGGATTTACGGTTGATGAAAATTGAACATTAACTTTTCGGTCAAATAAAGAAGTCATTCCATTAATATTTATAGGAGAAAGTTTGAATTCTTCTGCAGAAAAATTATAGGATGAACTTAAACGTAAGTATTCAAAAATCTTTACTTTTTTGAAACCTTTCGGATCATTATCATTTTTTACTTTCATCTCTAAATTGTTCGAAAGTCCAAAATTTAAGGAATTAGTCAATC
This sequence comes from uncultured Empedobacter sp., assembly GCF_937930195.1. Lineage (NCBI taxonomy): Bacteria > Pseudomonadati > Bacteroidota > Flavobacteriia > Flavobacteriales > Weeksellaceae > Empedobacter > uncultured Empedobacter sp. Next base: position 10,334 of record NZ_CALGVK010000045.1, on the reverse strand, counting down.
CTGGAATTCCTACACCATACAACATGTCTTGGTATTGATTGTACCAAATTTCTTCTTGATTTTGATCTTTGTAAGCTTTGTAATATCCCCAAGACTCACCTTGAAAATCTGGTGTGTAACTATAGCCAATTGAAGGCGTAATCACATGTTGAATACCTAAGATTTTAGCATCTTTGTTAGGATTAAGGTATAAGCCATAAATATTCGTTGAAACAGAAGCATTGAAATTAAATGTTCGATACGAATTAAATCCTTTTAAAGTTGTGTCTTCAATTTTTCCATTCACTGAATTGTAACGTTTAATTAAACGATTATCACCCCAAACTTCATTGTAATCTGATGATAAGGTTAATGGAAAATAATTAGCAAGTGTTATTCCTGTCTGTAAACCAATTTTGTGATTTGCACCCATACGCATTTGTTCTTTCCACATTTTATCTGTGAAAATATCGTTATCATTTGTGTTCACTTCGTTTCCAGCTTGCATACTATACGTTAGTCCAAGGTTTTGTAATAAACCTTCTTTTGGCATATTTTTCTTTGCAAATGGAAAAATACGAGACATGGTTAAGTTAAGACGAGGAAATGCAATGTTAATATCACCCGTATTGTAGTTCTGAGAATGCGACATACTCAATTGAGCTGTTAAGGGTGCGTTCTCAAAGTTCTTCGTCAAGTTAATAGATGAGTTGACATTATTTGTGAAAACATCTCCTGTATTAATGTACTGATTTCGTACAGATTCTCGGTAGTATTTTGAACTCGAAAAGTTGACATTTGCGTTGAATAACCAATACGGATTTGCTTTAGGATCTTGACTATGCGACCACATTACACCAAACAGATTTTGTTTAGAGAATGCATTTGCTCCATCTGTAATTCCTTTAATTCCAGTTAATCGATTTTCTACATTTGCCGATAGTCTACCATTGTATTTATAACGTTTTTTATAATTCGATTCAGCTCTCGCTGCCCAACTACCTTTTGTGTAAATATCTCCAGAAAGTTTTAAATCGAAATTATCACCAAATGGAACATAAAAACCTAAATCTTCGATAAAGAAACCAAGATTTGTACGTTCACCTGGACGTGGCATTAAGATTCCAGCTGCACGTTTTGCGCCCATTGCTGGAATATACCCAAATGGTAATGCTAAAGGGGTAGGAACATCATAAATCCACATATTAATAGGTCCGGTAATCAAGGTTTTCTTACCATTTTTATCAATCATTTTTCCTTCTTTGGCACGAAGAAAATAATCTGGACGTGTATCTTTTCCTTCTTTAAAATAAGTATCCGTTGTAAAATCAGCACGTTTCAATAACATAACCGAATCGTTGACGCGCTTGGCTTTATCAGCAATAATAATTCCTTCTTCTTGTGTCATGCGAATGTTATACGCAATTCCGACTTTCGTTTTGAAATTTACTTTGAAAGCATCTTGCAAAATTTCTTGTTGACCTTGTGTAAACTTCGTTTTTTCAATAATGTTACCAATAGAATCACGTTTACCTTCGGCATATACATCACCCGTATCCCAGTTTAATTCTATGTAATCGGCATCAATAGTCATGTCACCATAAACAACATGTGCCTTACGCAAAAGGTAAGTCATACGTTTTTTACGGTTATGAATTTCATCTTCAGAACTATGCTCTACTACAAACTCTAATTTCTCTTTTACAGGGATAATCGTATCTAATTTCACAGAATCAGAAACAATTTTAGAGTGATCTTTATCGTTATTATTTTGCTTAACTTGCCCAAAAGAAATGGTGCAAACCATAACTGGACTAAAAAATAAAATCGATTTAATTGCCTTTGTAAACAAATTGAAAAACTTATTTTTTATAAATTGCGTCAAAATTAATCAAAAAAACAAACCTATAGTATGAGTTTAAAAATGATTAACATACAAAAGTATTTATTTTTTGCGATGATGTTGGTATTTTCTACACTTTCATTTGCTCAAAAAAAACAAAATTTTGTAATTGTTATAGATGCTGGTCATGGTGGTAAAGATGTTGGAGCAAGGGGAGTCGCTGATTATGAAAAGAATATCACGTTAGATGTTTCGAAAAGATTAGCAGAATTAATAAAGAAAAATCACAAAGATGTTAAAGTTATTTTAACACGCGATACAGATGTTTTTTTAGAATTGTGGGAACGTACAAAAATTTCGAATGATAATCATGCAAATTTATTTGTTTCCATTCATTGTAATTCGGCTGATAATAAAAGTGCGACGGGTACAGAAACATTTGTGATGGGATTGAAAAGATCAAACGAAACAGATGAAGTATCGAAACGCGAGAACTCAGTTGTGTTTTTAGAAAAAGATCAAGAACGTTACGAAAAATTTAATCCAAATGATCCTGAGGCTGTTATTGCTTTCGAAATTATGAATGCAGCTTATAAAGAGCAATCGATTCGTTTTGCAGATTTAGTCGAAAAAGGTTTTGTAAACCGAGATTTCAGAAAAAGTAGAGGAGTGAAACAAGCTAATTTTCACGTCTTAAGAGGAAATGCTTCACCTTCAGTTTTGGTAGAGTTAGGATTTATTTCGAATTATGATGAAGGAAACTATTTGGCCTCTAACGAAGGAAAAGAGCAGTCAACTCAAACAATTTATGAAGCGTTCAAACAATTCAAGAAAGAATACGATCGAAGAAGTGGAATAGAATATGAGGAAGAAAAACCTAAATCTGTAAAAAAAGTTGAAAAACCTGTAGAAGGAAAAAAATTGAAGATCAAGGTAATGGAATCTAAGATGAAATTTTCTGCCACGTCGCCACAGTTGAGGGGTTTAACAGATTTAGATGTTATTCAAGAAGGAGATAAATATGTGTACTATTATGGTGAAACAGATTTACAATCCCGAGCAGATGATTTGTTGCAAACAGTAAAACGCAAAGGTTTTTCAGGTGCTAAAATTGTTGAATTTGAAACAAATAAAAAATTAGAAGGTGGTAAAAACTACCGAGTACAATTCATGACATCTAATAAAAAATATAGAGATAAAGACGATAAATTCAATGGACTTACAAATGTATTGAGGGTGAAAGAAGGTGGACTCCAAAAATATTATTTTGGTGCAGATAAAACAATGGAAGCAGCTCAAAAAACATTGAAACAAGTTCAAGATAAAGGTTTTAGAAATGCGTTTATCGTTACATTTAATGGCGAAGAACCAATGTAAGCGTAATATAAAGTGTTTCTTTACAAATTAAATTTTATTTTTGCATAAAATCATATCAAGTGAAATTATCTAAAGAATTCAAAATTGGAATCATAACCTTGTTAACCTTAGTAGGTTTCTTTATGTTGTTCAATTTTTTGAAAGGACAAAATATCTTTTCATCAGGACGTTTATTTACAGTGAAATACGAAAATGTAAATGGATTAGCACCTTCAAAACCTGTTTCTGTAAACGGTTTGAGAGTAGGTCAGGTGAAAGAAATCAAAATTATAGATACAGCCAAACCAATTTATTTTGAAGTGGTGATTTCTGTAGAAAAAGACATCGAGTTTTCGAAGAAAACAGTAGCGGAAATTTATGAACCAGGAATTATGTCTGGCCCAGAGGTTCGCCTATTGTTGGATTACGGACCAGATATTGCAAAAGACGGAGATTTTTTACAAGGACGAATTGCAGGAGGAATGTTAGACGGTTTGTCAAAGCAATTAACGCCAACGCAAGCAAAATTGGACAGTGTATTATTAAGCTTTAATCAAACATTAGGAAGTGTAAACAATGTATTAGATCCATCAACTCAGCAAGATATTAAAGCCATGTTGAGAAATTTAAACCATACAATTGATTCGTTTGATAAAACTGCAAAATCATTAACAGCAACATCAAATAGTGCAAATCGTTTGATTGAAACTAATGAAAAAACATTAAATTCGACACTTAACAATGCAAACGCAACAATGGCTTCTGCAAAAGCTACAGTTGATAAATTTGGTGAAACTGCAGATAAATTGAATGCATTAGAGTTGGATCAAGTAATCAAAAATTTTGAAAAAGCATCCAATAATTTGAATATCTTGTTAGAAGATATGAACAATGGAAAAGGATCTTTAGGAAAATTAGCAAAAGATGAAACGCTTGCCAATGAATTGGAAGCTACTATTAAAAATATGAATGCGTTGGTTGAAGATTTAAAGAAAAATCCAAGTCGCTATGTTAATATCTCTGTTTTTGGTAAAAAACAACCAGTACAACCATAACATGGATTAAAAAAAATATTAAAACTCAAAACTCACAAAAAAGACTAATAAAAAATGATGAAGTACATTCCAAATGTAATTTTTCTCTTAATTATGATTGGGAGTATTTGGTTCTTTGCAAAAAATGTAAAGAAACTGATACGTAATATCAAATTAGGAAAAGAAATTGATCGTTTCGACCATCCAGCTGAAAGATGGAAAACGATGGCACGTGTCGCGTTAGGACAAGGTAAAATGACGGTACGTCCGTTAGCAGGAATCTTGCATATTTTTGTATATGTAGGTTTCGTTTTAATCAACATCGAAGTTTTAGAAATTATTATCGATGGTGTGTTTGGAACGCACCGTGTGCTTAGTTTCTTAGGAAGTTTCTATAACGGAATGATTGCATTTTTCGAAATTTTAGCCTTTTTGGTTATGATTTCATGTATCATTTTCCTTTTCAGAAGAAATGTCGTAAAAGTTGGACGTTTCTGGAAACCAGAAATGAAAGGTTGGGCAAAAGACGATGCAAATTATATTCTTATTATGGAAATTGCATTTATGTTAGCCTTATTTACAATGAATGGTGCAGATCAAGTACTACAAGCAATGGGAGCAGAACATTATGCAAAAGTAGGATCTTTTCCTATCTCATCTTGGCTAACAGCCCCAATAATTAGTCAGTTTGATGATGTTACATTTATTACACTTATAGAAAGAGCAGCTTGGTGGTTTCACATCATTGGGATTTTCTTTTTCTTAAATTATTTATATTATTCAAAACATCTTCACATCGTTTTGGCTTTTCCAAATACTTGGTTTTCTAAATTGGAACCAAAAGGAGAATTCAACAACTTACAAGCTGTAACAGATGAGGTAAAAATGATGATGGATCCTAATGCAGATCCATATGCAGCACCCGCTGAACCACAAGGCGAACCTGAAACATTTGGTGCAAAAGATATTTTTGATTTAAATAGAGTGCAATTACTTAATGCCTATACATGTACAGAATGTGGTCGTTGTACAGCCGAATGTCCAGCAAATTTAACAGGTAAAAAACTATCTCCTCGTAAAATTATGATGGATACACGTGATCGTTTAGAAGAAGTAAGTAAAAATATCGACACAAATGGGAAGTTTGTTGATGATGGAAAAATGCTTGTCAATGATTACATTACACCAGAGGAATTATGGGCGTGTACATCTTGTAATGCCTGTGCACAAGCTTGTCCAGTAAATATCGATCCATTATCAATCATCGTTGACTTGCGTCGTTATTTAGTCATGGAACAATCTGCTGCGCCACAAGAGTTAAATATGATGATGACAAATGTCGAAAACAATGGAGCTCCTTGGCAATTTAACAATGCAGATAGATTGAACTGGGCAAACGATTAAATTGTAAAATACAATTACTCATTCTCGAAGAACTATTAATTTAAACATAATACAAACACAACACACACATGGAAAATTTCTTAGAGGAAAAAATTGAAAACGGAGAAAGAGTAAGTCCTATTTTACCAGAGAATATCAAGAATTATTTAATTGATATTGATGGAACAATTTGCGATGATATTCCTAACGAAGAACCAGAACGTATGTTAACTGCAGCTGTTTATCCAGATGCTTTAGAAACGTTGAATAAATGGTATGAAGAAGGGCATTTTATTACATTTTTCACATCGCGTATAGAAGAACATCGTGAATACACAGAAATTTGGTTGAAAAAACATGGTTTTAAATATCATGGACTTTTAATGGGAAAACCTCGTGGAGGAAATTACCATTGGGTAGACAACCATTTAGTAAAAGCAACACGATACAATGGTAAATTTACAGATTTGGTTGAAAAAAATGTTTCCATTCAGGTTTTTGATGATGGTAATCATTAAATCAAATCCAATCAAATAACACAAAAAAATATGTCAAATATTACAGTTAAAACAATGGCTCAATATATGGCCGAAGGTAAACAACCAGAAGTTTTGTTCTGGGTTGGTTGTGCCGGAAGTTTTGATGATAGAGCTAAAAAAATAACAAGAGCATTTGTTAAAATTTTAAATAACATCGGAGTCGAATTTGCAGTTTTAGGGACAGAAGAATCTTGTACGGGGGACCCCGCAAAAAGAGCAGGAAACGAATTTGTTTTCCAAATGCAAGCGATGATGAATATTGAAGTTTTGAATGCTTACGAGGTAAAAAAAATTGTTACAACTTGTCCGCATTGTTTCAATACTTTGAAAAACGAATACCCAAGTTTAGGAGGAGATTACGAAGTCCTACATCACTCGCAATATCTTCAACAATTAATCAACGAAGGTAAATTGAAATTAGAAGGTTCTGAAACATTCAAAGGTAAACGAATCACATTCCATGATCCATGTTATTTGGGTCGAGGAAATGATGTGTACGAAGCACCTCGTGAACTAATTGAAAAATTAGACGCCGAATTAGTTGAAATGAAACGTTGTAAAACACGTGGACTATGTTGTGGTGCAGGCGGTGCTCAAATGTTCAAAGAACCAGAAAAAGGTAACAAAGACATTAATGTCGAGCGTACAGAAGAAGCGTTAGAAAAAGAACCGCATATTATTGCGACTGGCTGCCCATTTTGTAATACAATGATGACTGATGGGGTAAAACATTTTGAGAAAGAATCTACTGTATTAGTAAAAGATTTAGCTGAATTAATTATGGAAGCGAAAGATTTATAGTTAATTTCAAAAAATATAACCGTTGTAAAACCGCCTCTTTTGAGGCGGTTTTTTTTATTTAAAACAAAATGAATTGGATAGAATGACGAATACTTAAAATATTAGATGTACATTTGCAAAGTATTAGAGACAAGATTTTAAGCTTTAATTTACTTTTTTAATTATATTTTTTGACTTCAGTCAACTCATTTTATTAATTTTTGTACTTCGAAATTATTACTCTAGAATTGATATTCATTTAGTTGGGTATTTATTTTTTTATCTCTCTTTTATATAAGTAACAATAAAATTTGATAAAAAATATCTATGGCAGATTCCACATCTAAAAAGGAAAAAAATAAAAAAAGAGCATTAAAAAAAATAGAGAAAAAAAATAAAAGAGAAAATCGTAAAGAAAATAATAACAAAGGAAAATCATTAGAAGAAATGATTGTTTATGTTGATGTTTTAGGAAACTTTACAGATATTCCTCCTCACCTTCAAGACAAAGAAAAGGATTTATTGAATAACTCTAGATCAGAAGATAAAGATGTTTTTATAACAGGTGTAGTTGATAATTACAACGATCAGAAAGGTTTTGGATTTATCAAAATAACAAATTCTACAGAGAAAGTTTTTTTCCATTTCAAAGAATCGAAAGAATTATTAAAAGTAGGAGATGCAGTAGAGTTTAAAAAAGCAATAAGCGAAAAAGGCTACAGAGCGACTCAAATTTCAAAAAATTAATTATTAAATAATATATAAATGCAAGAAGGAACAGTAAAATTCTTTAACGAATCAAAAGGTTTTGGTTTTATTTCAAGTGCTAATGGAGGTGAAGATATTTTCGTACACGTATCAGGATTAGTAGATAGAGTTAATGAAAATGACAGAGTAACTTTTGACCTAGAAAAAGGTAAAAAGGGACTTATGGCAGTAAATGTAAAAAGAATATAATTTTATTCATAGTTTTTATTAAAAGAAGGGGATTGGAAACAATCTCCTTTTTTGCTTTTTGCTCATTAGCTAAAATAATTTCGTAACTTTGAATACAAATTTTAAATGAAGAGAAAATGAATTTAGCAGACGAATCAAGAATTTGGATTTTTCAAGCCAATCGTAAATTCTCGGCAATAGAAAAAGAAGTTATTACAACAAAATTAAATACTTTTATTGCAGATTGGAATGCACATGGAGCTGAACTTTTAGCTGATTTTGTTTTACCGTATGATCAATTTATTGTAGTTGCAGTAGACGAAAATCAAGCAACCGCAAGTGGATGCTCAATTGATAAGTTGACGAAATTAGTACGCGAAATAGATGCTGCTTATTCGTTTGATTTATTAAACCGTATGTTAGTTTCTTACGAAAATGAGGAAGAAATCTTCATCGAAAAATTACCGAATTTTAAACAAAAAGTAAAAGAAGGTGCTATTAAAAATGTAAACGTTTTCAATAATGGTGTTTCTTCTTTACACGATTTTAAACAAAATTGGTTATTACCTATCGAACAAAGTTGGGCTAAAACATTACTAAATTAAGCCTTAAAATAGTAGAAAATATCTTCGCCGAGTTTGCTTAAAAGCTCGGCTTTATTTTTGATAAAAGATTGTTGAAAAAATACTATTTTTACATATTAATAAATAAAAAATAACTATGAAAAACAAAGGATGTCTTATTGGAGGTGGAGCTTTAGTTGGAATAATTGTAATTATTGGACTATGGTTAATGTCTGTTTATAACGGATTAGTACCTATGCAAGAAAATGTAAAATCGCAATGGTCGAACGTAGAAAATACATACCAAAAACGTTCAGACTTAGTCAATCAGTTAGTTGGAACTGTAAAAGGTGCTGCGAATTACGAAAAAGAAACATTAACTGCTGTTATAGATGCACGTGCAAAAGCAACATCAAATCAAATAAAAATTGATGATCCAAATCAATTAACACAAGAAAATATTTCTAAATTCCAAGCTGCGCAAGATCAATTAGGATCTACATTAAGCCGTTTATTGGTATCTGTAGAAAGATACCCAGAGTTAAAAGCTGTAACAGGATTTACTAATTTACAAGCTTCTATTGAAAGTATGGAACAAGAAGTTTTATTCGAAAGAAAAAAATACAACGAAGCAGCAAAAGTGTATAATACTAAAATTAAAACATTCCCAACGAATATGATGGCTGGAATTGTTGGTTTTACAGAGAAAGGATATTTCGAAGCTGCGGCAGGAACTGAAAATGCTCCTACAATAGATTTTTCTAAATAATAAAAAATCATCACTATGGGAAAAAAGAAACATCATTTTCTTTCTTCAAAAGATGAAAAAAAAATAATCGAAGCCATTCAAAAAGCCGAGAAAAATACAAGTGGTGAGATTCGAATTCATATTGAATTCGAATCTTCTCCAAATCATTTTGATAAAGCTTTAGAGGTTTTCGAAAGATTAGAAATGTATAAAACAAAAAACAGAAATGGTGTTTTATTCCATGTTTCTCCAACCGATCATAATTTTACAATTATCGGCGATGAGGGAATTGATAAAGTAACACCTGATGATTTTTGGGATGATATAAAAGAAGAAGTTATCAAACATTTCAAAAAAGAAAATTATACAAAAGGCCTTTGTGAAGGAATTAAAAAAACAGGCAAAGCACTTAAAAAATATTTTCCTTATCAAGAGGATGATACAAATGAACTTTCAGATGAAATTAGCTACAATTAAATATTTTTTTCTAACATTTTTCTTTTCAATTTTAACCGTTTTTGGTCAGACACCAGATGAATTGGTTAAGATGAAAAATCCACCAAAAAAGTTAGTGCAGGATTATGCACACGTTTTTGATGCAATGCAATTGAATGATTTAGAACGAAAATTGGTAGCGTATAACGACTCTACTTCAACTCAAATTTTGGTCTTAACAGTAGAGTCTTTGGATGGTTATCCCTTGGAGACGTTTGCAAATGAAATTGGAGAAAATTGGGGTGTTGGAACAAAAGGTAAAGACAACGGAGTTGTTATTGTATTGAGTGAAAAAGATCGTAAGATTACTATCAGAACGGGATATTCGGCTCAAATTTATTTACCTCCAAGTGTCAATAAATCCATAATCGATCAAGTAATTATTCCTTATTTCAAAAAAGGTGATTACGCTGGTGGAATAAATGCTGGAGTTAATTCTATTTTTAAAGCATTTGCAGGACAATATAAACAAGATAAACCAAAATCTAATGAACCCGAAATGGATTGGTTTGTTCTTATTTTTGTTATTGGATTTTTCATCTTTATCTTTATTATTATGTCAAAAGGTAAAGGAGGAAATAATAATGGAAATGGAGGAAATGGTGGCAGACGAAGTCTGTTAGATGACATTATTATTATGAACACTGGAAGTTCTGTTTTCGGTAGTGGAGGTTTTGG
>NZ_CALGVK010000044.1:0-5408 GCF_937930195.1 uncultured Empedobacter sp. | reverse complement strand
TAATTCGCATCACCTTTTTCAATTCCATCTCCTATTTTTTCTTCAACTTCTATTTTTTCTTCTTGATCTAACTTCATTTCTCCTGAATCATCATCACTTCTTAAAACGACTTTTAAGCCAATTGGGAAATGATCTGAACCAATATTATCTTCTCTAATCATTTCAATTAATCGAAATTGAGAGCTCAAGAAATAGTGATCTAAAGGCCAACGTAAAAACCAATGATGCGCATGAAAAGTATTGAACATTCCACGACCTCTTCGAGGATCTAAAAGTTGAGATGTCTTCAAAAACAGGCGGGTTGTTCTACTCCACGCAACATCATTTAAATCACCAAATACGATACATGCTTTTCCGTATTCTTTGGCTTGTTTTCCGATCATTAAAATTTCAGCATCTCTTTCAGTACTTTCTTCATTTTCTTGTGGAACAGGTGGTGTAGGATGCAAACCATACAAACGTACAATCTGATTATTATACTCGATGTCAACAATAATTGAAGGGATTTCAGTGCTAATTAAATAATTAATCTCTTGGTTTTTAATGGGTAATTTCGAGTAGAATAATAAACCATAAGTATTGTCTAAAGGAACTTCTATCTTATACTCATAATCATTTGTAGCTTCACGTATTTGATTCATCCATTCATTATTCGTTTCCAGAAGAAACACAATATCGGGATTTCGTTTTTTGATTAATTGAACTAAATTCTGGTATTTTGTATTGTCTTGCAAAACATTGTAGACTAATAAATTTAAAGGTTTTTCATTCGGTTTTAATTCAACTTGATTGATCATTTTTTTTCCAAAAGGCGAATAGGGAAGAATGACCCAAAGCAAATAAATTGCTGAAAAAATAAGACATACGAACAAACTAATCGTAGTCGAATTTTTCTCTACAAAAATGAATAGAAATGAAGTGAGAATAACTAAAATAAGCTTTTGAAAACGTGGGTAATCAAAAACTCTTACCGACCAATGATTATGTTTGAAAAAAGGAATAATTACCGAAATAAGAATAAGGCAAGAAAGAAAAATAAAGAGTATTTGCATAATATGGATGTTTTTTGTATAACAAGATAATAAAAATAGAAACATTATCTACCTTTGTTCTTAAATTTTATCAATTGAACAAAGTAGAGTATATTATCGTAGGACAAGGTGTTGCAGGAAGTTGTATGGCGATGAAATTATTGCAAGAAAATAAATCTTTTGTAGTGATTGACGATCATTTTCATAAAGCATCGGCAATTGCAGCAGGAATATTCAATCCGGTTGTGCTAAAACGTTTTTCAATTGTTTGGAATGCGACAAATCAAATTAATCGTTTGCGCGAAGTTTTTGGTCAGTTTGAAGAATTATTGAACGAAAAATACATCTACAATTTTCCAGTTTATCGTGTTTTTAATGATGAACAAGAGAAAAAAACATGGCTAAAAAAAGCAACGACTCATCCAGATTTAGTTGATTATTTAGCGACAGACACAGAGCAATTGAATGATTTTTCAGCAATCAATAACCCTATAGGTTCGGGAGAAGTTTTGCACACTGGTCGAGTTGATTTGACTAATCTTTTGAATGATTTCAAAAATTATTTGATTGAACAAAATCAATATATTGATGAAGAATTTGACTTTGAATCCTTGATTGTGCACGATAATCACACGAACTATAAAAATATTGAAGCAAATAAGATTATTTTTGCCGAAGGTTACAATGTTTTAAATAATCCATATTTCAAAAATCTACCCGTTATTGGTGTGAAAGGAGAAGTGTTGAAAATAGAAACAAAAGCCACATTGCCTGAAGCTGTAGTAAAAGGAAAAGAATTTTTGATGCCTTTAGAAAATAATCAATATTTTGTTGGTGCAACTTACGATCGTGATCATGTCAATTACGAAAATACAGCAGAAGCCAAACAATATTTGGTGGATGGGGTTCAGAATTTTTTCAAGGAAGATTTTGAAGTTGTGGAACAGCACGCATCCATCCGACCAACAGTAGTCGATCGTCGCCCAATTATTGGTGCGCATCCAATATATCAGCAATTGATTTGTTTAAATGGAATGGGAACGCGTGGAACGATGCTGGCGCCAGTCATGGTCGATGAATTGTATGATTTTTTAGAGAACAATCAAACTATCGATAAAGAAGCCGATATTAAACGTTTTTATGATCGATTTTAAATTTTCTTCTGATGAACAACTTTAACATAAAAATATTCGTACTTCAACTCGTTGCAAGTATTTTGTTATTCTTAGGAATTCAACAATTTTATGTCTTGGCAGAATTAGATTTGATTGAATTAATTCATTCGATGGGAAAAGATAATTTTGCTTTTTTGGTACGTAAAAGTGATGAGTTTGGAATTAGTGAAAAGCTAAAACATTTGGCGATAATGAAATCGATTTTGAGTTTCGTAGGAATAGTTTTAGGTTATATTGTAGCATCTATTATTAACCATAAACGTAATTACGATTGGAAAATTTCAGTTGTAATTGTAGCAGTGTGTTTCCTGGTTTTTCAATTCAAATTAATACATCTTCCAATCAATTTTATTCAAACAAATAATTTGGCAATTGCCTATTTTGTGCCTGCTACAATTTCTGTTGTTATTAGTTTTCTGTTGTATTTTTTTAGTTATCGTATAAAACCTTAAACTTCATTGTATTCAACTAACAAAAAAACATTGTATTTTTGCAAAATGTTATTAGTACAAAATTTAGGAGTTTATTTTGCGGGTAGATATTTATTCGAAAACGTTTCGTTCCGCATCAACAAAGGAAATCGTGTTGGTTTAGTAGGTAAAAATGGGGCTGGAAAATCGACGTTACTTAAAATTTTAGCCAAAAGTCAACAGGCTTCAGAAGGAGAAGTTGTCTACGAAGGAGACGTAACAATCGGGTATTTATCGCAAGATATTGATTTTGTACAAGGAAGAACTGTTTGGCAAGAAGCTGATTCTGCTTTCGAACAATTGGTTGAAATACAGAATCGTATTGATTTTGTCAACAAAGAATTAGCCGAAAGAACAGATTACGAATCGAACGAATACGGAAAGTTAATCGAAGATATTTCGCATTTAACAGAACGTTTTGGGCTTTTAGGTGGTTACACAAAAGACGCTGAAATTGAACAAATTTTAATTGGTTTAGGTTTCAAAAGTTCAGATTTTCATCGCTCAACAGAAGAGTTTTCTGGTGGATGGAGAATGCGCATTGAATTAGCAAAGCTATTGTTGCAAAAACATGATGTGATGCTTTTAGATGAGCCTACAAACCACTTGGATATCGATTCGATTATCTGGCTAGAAGATTTCTTGAAAGATTATCCTGGTGCAGTTGTATTGGTTTCGCACGACCGTCAATTTTTGGATAATGTAACCAACCGTACGATTGAAATTGCGAATCGTCACATCTCCGATTTTAAAGCAAATTATACACGTTATTTAGAATTGCGTGAAGATCGCCGCGAAAAATTAGAACAAGCGCAAAAAAATCAGGAACAGATGATTAAGCATACGGAAGATTTGATTTCGAAATTCCGTGCAAAAGCCAACAAAGCTTCGATGGCACAATCATTAATCAAAAAATTAGACAAAATAGATCGCATCGAAATTGAAAATGATGATGTAACCAAAATGAATATCCGATTTGTGGATGCAGTTCAACCAGGAAAAATTATTTTCGAATTAGATGATGTTGGTGTTGCATTTGGTGATCATCAAGTTTTTGATCATGTTTCATTTTATGTTAATCGTGGTGAAAAAGTAGCTTTTGTAGGACAAAACGGTCAAGGGAAAACAACTTTATCTCGTGCAATTATCAATGAACAACCTTATACAGGAAGAATTAAACATGGTCATAATGTTGAGATTGGTTATTTTGCTCAAAATCAAGCACATGTTCTAAATGATAAATTAACCGTTTTAGAAGAGGCAGAAAATTCTGCAACAGAAGAAACACGTAAACATGTTCGCGATTATTTAGGAGCTTTTATGTTTGGAGGCGAAGCGGTAGAGAAAAAAGTTTCGGTACTTTCGGGAGGCGAGCGAAATCGTTTGGCTTTATGTAAATTATTGTTGCGTCCATTTAATGTTTTAATTATGGATGAGCCGACGAACCACTTGGATATAGTATCGAAAGAATTGTTGAAAAAAGCTTTACAAAAATATACAGGAACATTAATCTTAGTTTCGCACGACCGCGAATTTTTAGAAGGGTTAGTAGACAAAGTGTTTGATTTCCGTAATGGTCAAGTCAAAGAATATCTTTCTGGAATTGATGATTATTTAGCGCAAATTAAAGCGGGTAATTTCCGTGAAGTCGAGAAAGGAAATTCTTTAGCTGCACCAAAAGAAGAAAAGCCAATTGAGGTTAAAATAGAGCAAGCTAAACGTGTTTTATCGTTTGAAGAAGAGAAGGAGCAGAAACGCCTAAAAAATAAATTGTCTCGTATAGAAACAGAGATATCAGATTTGGAAACGAAGATTGCGGATTTAGAAAATAAATTACACGCAGGTTCTCAAACCCAACAAGAATTGGATAAATATGCAAATTTGAAAAATGATTTAGATAAGAAAATGTTAGAATGGGAAGAAATATCTGAGCAAATTTTCTAAAATTATATCGTTCAAAAATATTATTTTATTAAAGTGCTGCAGTTTTGCAGCACTTTTTTTGTACATTCTATTTTAGAATAAGACAAAATGCATAAACAATCTTTTGCTGCAATTACATCAGAACAACCAAAAACATTAATTCTTGGCTCTTTACCTGGGGATTTATCGTTAGAAGTCAATCAATATTATGGGCATCCGCGTAATAGATTTTGGAAAATGATGTTTGAGATTTTCAAGACAGAATTTTCAGAAGATTATGAAATAAGAAATCAACTTATTTTACAAAATAAGTTAGCGCTTTGGGATGTTGCGCATTCTGCTGAACGAAAAGGAAGCATGGATGTGGATATGAGAAATGTTTCGCCAAATCAAATTGATGAATTTTTGAATGAACATCCTACAATCGAGAAAATAATTTTCAATGGAAAGAAAGCGTATCAATTATTTTGGAAATATTTTGAAAAAAAAACATTCATAGAGTATATTTCTGTGCCAAGTACAAGTCCTGCAAATGCCCAATTTTCTTACGAACGATTGATTGAAATCTGGAAAAAAGCAATTATTTAGGATAATCTTTTCATGTTCAAAATAATTAATCAAAGAAAAATAAAATTATTTTTTAGCTTAAAAATTTTATGATGAGAAACTTAGCTTTATATGTAAAATAATTATAAAAAAATGCTTCCTAAAAGTTTTGTAATTAAAAAAGCTGTTCTATATTTGCACTCACAATCGCGGGAATAGCTCAATTGGTAGAGCGTCAGCCTTCCAAGCTGAATGTTGCGAGT
>NZ_CALGVK010000043.1:0-5832 GCF_937930195.1 uncultured Empedobacter sp. | reverse complement strand
GTGACTTCTATCACTAAACTTCAAACAAAGCGCGAAGTTCAAACTTACGAAAAAAACTTTATACAAAATACGAAATAGCTACTTTTACCAAGTGTTTATTAGTTGTAGTTATTAGTTTTCAATTATAATTTTTTACACCAATTTTCTTGTGATGATTCACAATTTTTTTTAGTTGATTATCACACTTATTACCAATTTCCAGAAGTTTTTCTCCATTTATTTTCATTTAGGATATCACCCAATTTAAATCGTTCTTCTTTGATGTTAATTTCACCAATTACCATTGATTCTTTTCAAAATCATAAATTGGAATAAAATTAAATGTATAATCAATAAATTTTTCATTTCTGATTTAGCTTTTTGTAAAAAAAAGTAGTTTATTTCGTAAATCTAAAATGATATTAATTATTTCAAAAAGCTAAAACCTAAGTTATTCTCCTCAAAATAAGAAGCAAAAAATTGTGGATTTGTAAATTCTATATTACCTATTTTCAGAGTTGAATTTGGAAAGAAATATTGTATTATTTAAGTTCTTACTACACCATGTAAACCTACAGTTGACCCTTCAGTTAAATAAGTAAAATTTTCATTTCTGATTATAAATTAGACAAATTTATAATCAGAAATGAAAAGATCCGAGTTGCATCCTGTATCAGTTTTTTCAGGACGGACAATTCTATATATTTTATTTTGCAATTGGCACCTGAGATGGCCAAATTAATTTACTTGGATCAAACCCTACTTTCTTTGCAGAATCTAAAAATCGATCTTTTACTTTATCCGATATTTCTTTTTTACGCGATAAAATCCATAGCTTTTTATAATCTTCGCTTGCAACTAATGCATTATTATAGTCTTTATCGTAATCAATTACATATAATTTTTTAGCAAAAATAGGTAAGAATGTTGTTGAAAATAATCCAACATTTTCGATATCTTGTGTTGCAATCCCTTCAATCTTACTCCACCCTTTTTTCTTTTTATCATATCCACGTACAATCACTCCCAAAGAACCATTTTCTTCGTTCAAATTAAAACGGTGCGTTACATTCGTATGACCTTTTTGTACTTTGTTTTCTAAACGAGCAATTTCGTACCAACGTCCTAAAAACTCGTCTAAATCAAAGTTTTGTACTGGTTTATATTTAATATTTTTTTTGTTGTGATTAACGATATAAGCCGTTGTCCCTATCGCAAGTGCAGCAAGAGCTAATTTTTTAAAATTCATTCACCTAAAATGTTAGGATGCAAATGTATCAATAAAATTGATGTAGAATTGAATAATGCTTGAATAAAATTTACAATAAATCAACCTCTACATTCATTTATATTATTTCCTAATGAGCTTTACCCAAACCAAATAATTTCTTAAAAATCGTAACAATTAGCACGACAAACAAACCTGCTATTAAAGCCACTAAAGCTTCGCTAATCATAGCTGGAATTGAAGTTGGAATTAAATGATGTAAGTATTCAATATTATGAACAAATATTTGTCCTGAAACCAATAGTAACGCAATCGTACCAACCACACCCAAAATCTTGATCACATAAGGGAGTGCGCTCACTAAAAAGTGTCCCATTTTCGAAACCATTCCTTTATCTTCGGAAGCTTTGATCAATCTAAATCCAGCATCATCCATACGAACAATTAACGCTACTATCCCGTATACTCCTAAAGTCGCAATAATAGCAATGATTGAAACAGTCAAAACCTGTGTTATCATTGGTTGCTCTAATACAGTACTTAAAGCTATTATCACAATTTCTATGGAAAGAATAAAATCAGTAATAATTGCAGATTTCACTTTCGATCTTTCTGATACTTCCTTGTTGTCTTCTGCTTTATCTTCCTGAATCACTTCTGTACCTTTCTTGGCACGATGAAAAATATATTCAATAATTTTCTCAACACCTTCAAAAGCCAAATAAAAACCACCTAAAATCAATACATATTTAATTGCTTCTGGCAAAAAGTGATTCAATGTTAAAACAATTGGAACAATTATTAATTTATTGATAAACGAACCTTTTGTAATTGCCCATAAAACTGGAATTTCTCTCGAAGACAAAAAACCTGTCGCTTTTTCAGCATTCACCGCTAAATCATCGCCTAAAATCCCTGCTGTTTTACTCGCTGCAACTTTACTTGTTACCGCTACATCATCCATCAAAGCTGCAATATCATCTAATACTGCAAATATTCCTGAAGCCATATTATTGTTGTTTTTGGTTTGTAAATGTAAAGAATATTGATAATTCAATCGAAATATTTTAGAATTAATTAAATAGAAAAACCTCAACTCTTTTTTGGATTTAAAAATCGAGTTTCGAATTAAAAAAGTTTAATTTTGAAATTTGAAATACTTGATATGAATATTTACGATTTGATTGTTGATGATAAAGAAGAAATTTCTTTGAATGATGTTTTTTTAGATGAGCAAAATCTTGCCCAAGTAAAACAATTAATCAAAGAAAATCGCTATATAGAGGAATTAAATAAATATAATTTACCCGTTAACAACAAAATTTTGCTGCATGGTTTTTCGGGATGTGGAAAAACAACTACTGCAAAAGCGATTGCAAATGAAATTGGAAAACCTATATTGATTCTCAATTTAAGTAATATCGTTTCGTCACGAATTGGAGAAACTTCACAAAATATTCGAATGCTTTTTGATAAAGCTGCTCGCGAAAAAGCTATTCTTTTTTTGGATGAATTTGATCAAATTGGAAAAGCACGCGGAAATGACGACAAAGATGTTGGTGAAATGAGGCGATTAGTGAATACGGTTATTCAACTGATAGATTATTTACCTCAAAATTCGTTGTTAATCGCAGCAACCAATCATCCGCATATTATAGACGTTGCCTTATTAAGAAGATTTCAATTAAAAATTGATTTCAAAATGCCTACAACAGAAATGTTAGATACGTATTACGATAAACTTTTAAGTGAATTACCCAAAGATATACAGTCGCTTCATCGAAAATACAATATTTCTTTTGCAGAAGCAAAAGACTATGCGCTTACAAATGCTAAAGCATTGTTGATAGAAAAATTAGAACGACAAACTAATTCTTAATTGAATGAAATATTAAAAAACACAAAAGCTACTCAAAAAAATGAGTAGCTTTTCAATTTAGTCAATTAGTTTAAATTTTTTCAAAAACGCTATTCTATTTTCACACCATATAAAAAACTTTTGTCATCATTAATAACCAGGATTTTGTTTTATATTCGGATTAATCGAAATTTCCTTGTATGGAATTGGCCATAAACATTGACGTTCGTTAAAGTTTCTTGTTGCTAATTTTTTAACTAATCCTTGATTGAACATGCCCTTTAAGTCTACCAATCCATTCTCATCAATTTCAGGAGTTGAAGGGAAAACCCATAAGCCCTTATCAACTATTTTAGATTTTAAAGCAGCTGGATCTAAGAAACCATAATTATCTATTGTTAATGCTTCATCTGCTAAATCCCAACGAATCAAATCATCTAAACGACGATTTTCCCAAGCAAATTCCATTCTTCTTTCTGCACGAAGTGTTTTTCTAAGTGAAATTTGATTATCCATCGTCACCGCAGGAAAACTTGTTTCATTTTTATATGCTCTTTTTCGAACTTGATTAATTGCTTCAATGGTAGATTGATCGATTTCATTTAGCTCAATTTTAGCTTCCGCATACATCAATAAAACATCAGCATATCGCATGATAATAATATCTGTATCGGCTTTATAATCATCAGACCAATCAACATCAACACCTTTTTTTAGGGACAATCCATTGTAAGAAGCATACGTATCAACAGCTCTTGTATCACTATTTTTGACCATAGAACCCGTTGTTGTATTTAATACAGTTGTTGCATATGGATTAGGATCGTAGATATACCCCAAAAAGTCTGAACCAAATTCTACAATTGTTTCTTTTAAACGTGGATCACGATTTTCGAATGGCTTTTGTGGATTATATAAAGGCGATTCATCAATAGGTTTTCCATCAGAAGCATAAAAAGAAAAGAATAAATCCCACGAAGGTTGCGCTGTTGCTGTTCCTCCTGCATTACGTGGAATAAAATTTTTAACTGATAAATCTTCCCCTAATTCTGTAGAACGTGGTATGGAGAAAATTGTTTCTACCGCATTTCGTGTACTTGATTTAAAATATTCTCCAAAATCTGGATATAACGAATATTGATTCAAATCCATACAAGCTTTTGCTGCATCTCTTGCTAATGCATAATCTTTAAAATATAATGCATATCTTGATTTGAATGCTAAAGCTGCTCCTTTTGTTGCTCGAGCAAATTCATTGCTTGCGTATGATTTTGGTAAATTTTCTGCAGCAAAATCTAAATCTTTATAAACTTGTGCAATCACTTCTTTTTTATCTGTTCTTCCTAATTTGAACGCATTATCGATATCTAACGTATTCGTATAAAAAGGTACATCTCCCCAAAGAAAAACTAATCTTGCATATGCATTCGCACGCATAAAACGAGCTTCAGCTTCGAATTGTAATTTCTTAGAAGCCGAAACAGTGTTATCTGCCTTTTCTAAATTTTCTAAAATTGTATTGGCTCTTGAAACAGCTTTGTACAAATTTTTCCAATTTAATTCTGCTACACTCCAAGTAGATGTGATTGCACCTGCAGCATAATCATTCATCGTTTGACGTTGCGACCAATTGTCAGTCATACGCTCGGCGCGCCAATTAATTTCTGTATCCCATGCGTATTGACGATACAAATCATTTAATGATAAATTGATTTCACTTTCGTTAGAATACCAGTTTTCACTTGCCCCTTCTGACAAAGGGTTAAGGTCTAAATCTGCACAAGAAGTGAAAGAAGCAAAGATTGATAAGGCAATTATAATTTTTTTCATGATGTTAGAATTTTACAGATAAACCAAGGGTGAACGAACGACTGATATAAGTATTATAATTTACTTCAGGATCCCAACCTTTTGGAAAACTATCAATCGAGAATAAATCATTTCCAGAAGCAAATACACGTAAACTCGAAATACCAACTTTATCTGTTAAATAGGCAGGTAAAGTATAACCTATCGTAATATTTTTCATACGGAAATAAGACCCTTTTCTCATCCAAAAAGTAGAAGTTTCGTAATTATTATTTTCAGCACCAACATTTGATAAACGAGGGTATTTAGCTTTCATATTCTCTTCTGCAGTATTGTAAACACTCCAATAATTACCATCGATAATTCCAGATGGATTTGTCCAAGAACTTTGAAAAGGTTTCATGAATTGAGTTGATAAATACGCATTTTGTTTTCCTACACCTTGAAATGTCATAGCAAAATCAAACCCTTTGTACGCCACATCTAATGTACCTCCAAATAAATATCTTGGTAAAGAACCTCCTAATAACTGACGATCATATTCGGGAGAAATAATACCATCTGCCATACCATCTGGCCCACTAATATCTTTATAACGAATATCCCCTGGTTTCACATTTTTATTTAAGGTGGCAGAATTTGCAACTTCATCTTGCGTTTGGTAAATGCCTTCTGCAATATAACCATACCATTCTTTGTATTGACCACCTACCATAATTGCTTGAGCATCATCAAAAACAATTCCTCCTAAATCTCCCATAACTGATTTTGAATCTGAAAGATTTAATGCAATTCCATATTTAAAATCATTGATTCTATCTCGCCAAGAAATCGAAAAATCCCAACCTTTTGTATACATAGACCCTGTATTTTGTTGGGGATTATCATAGCCGATATAATCTGGAATTTCAAGCTCTAACAACATATCTGATGTCTCCTTTTTGTAATAATCAAAGGT
>NZ_CALGVK010000042.1:0-2901 GCF_937930195.1 uncultured Empedobacter sp. | reverse complement strand
GACGTTACTTTTAATATTTTTTCTACGGTATGTTCTTTATCTCCTGGATTGATACGCTCTGGTGAATATCCTGCGAAGAAATCTTGGTTAAATTTAAGACCAGATACTTTTTCTAAAACAGGAATACATTCTTCTTCTGTTACACCTGGATATACCGTCGATTCGTAGATGACAATATCTCCTTTTGACAATACTTTCCCTACTGTTTCAGAAGACTTGTACAACGGTGTCAAATCTGGACGATTGTGCTTGTCTACTGGTGTAGGAACCGTTACTATATAGATATTGGCGTCTTTGATGTCGTCTAAATTTGATGAGCAGAATAAACCATGGGTTGGTTGAACTGTTGAATCGTTTAATTGATTAATTGGATTCTCAGTAACTAAAACTGATTGTAATACTTCATCAGAAACCTCTAATGTTAAGTCGCATCCTTGATTCAATTCGTTGATACGTTTTTGATTGATATCGAAACCTACTGTTGGAAATTTTGTTGCAAATAAACGAGCTAAAGGTAATCCTACGTACCCTAATCCAATTACTGCTATTTTGTGTTGTATATTCATTTGTTTATTTTATGATTAATCGTGTAAATGTGTGAACGTGTAAACGTGTGAACGTGTGAACGTGTAAACGTGTGAACTTGTGAACGTGTAAATGTGTGAATGTGTGAACTTGTGAACGTGTGAACTTGTAAATGTGTGAACGTGTGAACTTGTGAACTTCTTTACTTCTTTACTTGTAAACATGTAAACTTGTGAACTTGTTAACTTCTTCACTCCTTCACCTCTTCACATACATTCTATTTCAAATTTTCCCAATACCATTTTACAGCTTCTTTCAAGCCTTTGTCAATTGTATGAGTCGGTTGATAGCCCAATAATGTTTTAGCTTTTTCTATAGATGCCAACGAATGTGGAATATCTCCCACTCTATTTGGTCCATGAACTGCTTCTATCGTTGCGATTTCTGCATCGTATTCGCTTAAATATTCACGTAAATAGTTAACCAAATCGTTTAAGGTTGTTCGATCTCCTACTGCTGTGTTGTAAACGGTATTTGTTGCTTCTTCATTTTCTGTTAACATCGCACGTTCATTCATCTGAATCACATTGTCAATGTACGTAAAATCTCTTGAATAATCTCCTGTTCCATTAATCTTAG
Source organism: uncultured Empedobacter sp. (assembly GCF_937930195.1). Classification (NCBI taxonomy): domain Bacteria; kingdom Pseudomonadati; phylum Bacteroidota; class Flavobacteriia; order Flavobacteriales; family Weeksellaceae; genus Empedobacter; species uncultured Empedobacter sp. The sequence goes on along the minus strand of NZ_CALGVK010000042.1, from coordinate 1,737 downwards.
GTGATTCGTGATTCATGAATTGTTTAACAAACAACGGAATAACTGCTGCATACGCACCATTTGGATCCTGACGACGACCGAATACATTAAAATAACGTAAACCAATACATGATAATCCGTAGGTTTTAGAAAAAATATCGGCATATAATTCATTCACATATTTTGTAATGGCATAAGGAGAAAGTGGTTTCCCGATGATATCTTCTACTTTCGGTAAATTTTCTGAATCACCATAAGTAGATGAAGATGCTGCATATACAAAACGTTTGACTCCTGCATCACGTGCTGCAACTAACATGTTTAAAAAACCAGATACATTTACGTCATTAGATGTAATTGGATCATTTATAGAACGTGGAACAGAGCCTAAAGCCGCTTGATGTAAAATATAATCTACTCCTTCTACCGCTTGATGACATGTTGCTAAATCTCGGATATCTCCTTCTATTAAAGTATAGTGTGGATTTGCTAAAAAAGGTTCTACATTGTGTCGATGACCCGTTGCAAAATTATCTAAACACGTCACTTGATAGTCTTTAGCTAAAAAATATTCGGTCAAGTTAGATCCGATAAATCCAGCTCCTCCTGTGATTAATATATGTTTCATACAATAAATAAGTTCGAATTTTTATGAGATGAACACGAAGTATTGTACGACAATTTAATCATCACAATTTGTTGAGAAGTATCGAGTGAATACTCTTTAATTATCAATCTCATATTTGTTTTATAGTTAGTTAGTTGTTAGTAAACGCAAATATATATCATATATTTATTAATTATGTTTCTTTTTAAACAAAAAAATGCAACACTTTTATTTTGTTGCATTTTTGTCTATAATTTTACTTACAAACTTTTATTAAATATTCTCCATAACCACTTTTACGTAAAGGTTGAGCAACTTGATGTAATTGTTCTTTATTGATATAACCCATGCGATAAGCAACTTCTTCGATTGCGCCAATTTTCAACCCTTGACGTTCTTCGATCACTTGTACAAACTGCCCAGCTTGCATCAACGAATTAATCGTTCCGGTATCTAACCAAGCTGTTCCACGATTGAAAACACCAACTTTCAACTTTCCTCTTTTCAAGTATTCGGCATTGATATCTGTGATCTCTAATTCTCCTCTTGGCGATGGTTGTATATTTTTTGCAATTTCAACCACATCATTATCATAAAAATACAATCCTGGAACGGCATAATTTGACTTGGGTTCAGTTGGTTTTTCTTCAATTGAAACAACTTCATTTTGCTCGTTAAATTCAACTACTCCGTATCGTTCGGGATCGCTCACCTGATAAGCAAAAACCAAGCCACCATCTGGATCTGCTGAATCTTGTAATAATTTAGACATTCCAGAAGCGTAAAATATATTGTCACCCAAGATTAAGGCTACTTTATCATCGCCAATAAATTCTTCTCCCAAAATAAAGGCTTGTGCCAATCCATCTGGACTTGGTTGTTCTTTATACGAAAATTTACATCCGATTTGAGAGCCGTCGCCTAATAATTTTTCGAAATGAGGTAAATCGTGAGGCGTAGAAATAATCAAAATTTCGTTAATCCCTGCCAACATCAACGTTGACAATGGATAATAAATCATTGGCTTATCGTAAACAGGCATCAATTGTTTACTTACCGCTAATGTTAACGGATGTAAACGCGTCCCTGAGCCTCCTGCTAAAATTATTCCTTTCATGTGTTTTTGTTGTTAGATGGTTAAAGGGTTAAAA
>NZ_CALGVK010000041.1:0-4578 GCF_937930195.1 uncultured Empedobacter sp. | reverse complement strand
ATACCCTTTTCTTGCCAACATTTGTTTTGTAAAATATGCGGCATACGCATGCGGAATGGCGTAATGTACATGCACCAAATCTAATTCGTAATGTAACACTTTATCATATAAAATTGTACTCAACGCCAAATCATAAGGTTGATATTGAAACAATGGATAAGTCTCAACATGAATACGATGAAAGTATATATTTGGTAATTTAATGTTTAATCTTGCAGGTACATTTGTACTAAAAAAATGTACTTCATGCCCTTTCTCCGCTAAATCCATTCCGAGTTCTGTTGCTACAATTCCACTACCTCCGTAGGTTGGATAGCATACAATTCCTATTTTCATTCGCGATTTTTATTTAGACAAATTTAAGGCAAAATTGCGTCATATATTACTTGTCGGATATTTTCTCTCACTTTTTTTATCGATAAATAATTTGGTTCAATAGTTTGATTCACTCTATTTGATAGAAAAATATAAACAATATTGTATTTAGGATCCGCCCAGACCATAGTTCCTGTAAAACCTGTATGACCAAAACTTTCGGCTGATGGACCTTTTGTAGAAACCGTTTGCATTTTGTCAAAGCCTGCACCTCGATGATTTCCTTTGAATTGTTGTTTGGTAAATTCTGCAACCACTTCTGGTTTCAAATAAACCTCATCACCATATTCGCCACCATTCAAATAGAGTTGCATCAACTTTGCCAAATCAATCGAGTTAGAAAATAAACCTGCATGACCAGCAATTCCGCCAATCATCGCCGCACCTTGATCGTGTACAAAACCATGCACCAATTGATTTCTGTAGGTTTTATCGTATTCAGTTGGAATGATATCTTCTAAACTAAATTTTTCTTTCGGATTAAAAGTGGTACGGTACATTCCAAGATTTTGGTAAAATTTTTCTTGCGTTAATTGATTTAGATCTTTTCCAAAATCTTTTTCTAATTTCTTCTTAAAAATATAATAGCCTAAATCTGAGTATTCATAAGACTTACGACCAAGTTGTGATTTATAAATATCTTCATAAATCGTATCTTTTATCGAATTGATGATATAAATATTATCCGTTACTTTTATTTGATGCTCCTCATCTTGTTTACGTGAATAGAAATCCAAATAAAGACGCGCATTTTTCACATTAACCGTTTCGTTGTAAAAGCCAATCCAAGGTTTAAGACCAGCTTGATGTGCCAAAACTTCACGAACTTTTAAAGAAGATTTGTTCGTATTCTTAGCATCGGTATCAATTTCACCAATTGTTTGATCAAGGTTTAATTTACCTTCGCCGACCCCCAACATCAACAAAGGCAACGTTGCCGTCACCTTTGTTACAGAAGCAACATCATACAAATCTGTCCACTTCACTTTTTTTGAAGAATTTTTATCTTGTGTTCCAAAGCTTTTGTCGTACACGACTTTTCCATCTTTCGCAACTAAAATTTGCATTCCAGGCGTGTAACGATTTGCTATTGCTTCTTCGGCAAGTCTATCTATTTCTGAGAGTTTTTTTTTCCTAAACTTACATTTTCAGGCGCTGTAAACCCTAAACGATTGATATGTTTTGTTACAATTCCTTGACCTTCTTTCAAATTTTGATTGATATCTACAGGAAAAGTTCCGTCAGCATCAATTGCTCCAAAAATAATTTGTGCTGCTGCTACTTGCGCATCTTTCGTATTTTGATAATGAACCGTAACGGCATCTAAATTTGATAAATCAAGATCTTTCAATCCATAAGGACTTGTAAACAATGAAAAGATTTTCTTTTTGTCTTTTGGCAATGCATTCAATATAGCTTTCGAATTTGCAGACAATTTATAAGGTTTGTAAACTGTTTCGTTTGACAAAAATGCCCCAGCAATAACAACATCATAATCATTTAGTAAATTGATTTGATTTGGATTTGAAATTTTTACTAACTCAACATTTGTATATTTTTGTAAATGTGTCAAAAATTGATCATAATCAGTTTGTTCCAATGGGACAAACGCTATTTTTTGATTTATTTTTTTGATTGGTAAAACCTTGTGTTGATTTTTAACCACAGTTGAAGCTTTCTCGAAAATTTTTGTTGTTAAAGCTAAATTTTCAGGCGAGTTTAAATCTTCTAAAACATTTGCTGGATTTAATGGTTTTATCTCGTTTAAACCTGTGATGTATTTGGCCATTAAAATTTTCTTCACACTTTCTTCTAAACGTGCTTCAGAAATTTCTCCATTGTTAATTGCATCGATAATTTTTTGTTTCCCGATATGTACATTTTGAGAAAACAGTAAAATATCATTTCCAGCTACAAAAGCTCTATAATCTACATCTCCTGCAGGAAATCTTTTTGCTACACCATCCATATTCAACGCGTCTGTAATCACAATTCCTTTAAACTGTAATTCACCTTTCAAATAATCTGTAATAATTCGTTTGGATAAGGTTGAAGGAATAGTAGCATCTGGCTCCAAAGCTGGAACATTAAGATGTGCTATCATGATTGATTGTACACCAGCTTCAATCATTTTCTTGAAAGGTGCAATATGGTATTTTTCTAAATCAGTTTTATTATCCGGTATCAATGGTAAAACTTTGTGCGAATCTTGGTCGGTATTTCCATGTCCTGGAAAATGTTTTGCAGACGATAAAACATTTTGTGTACGCATTCCGTTCATATAAGCAATTCCTTTTTCTGCTACACGATCGGGATTAGAGCCAAACGAACGATTTCCAATCACTGGATTATTCGAATTGACATTGACATCAACCGAAGGTGAAAAATTAAATTGTATACCCATTCTATTCGCTTGCAAACCGATTTGTTTCCCTACTTGATACACCAAATTATTATCTCGTAATGCTCCAAGTGTCATATTCCAAGGAAAACGTTCTACACTTTTCAAACGCATTGCTAATCCCCATTCTGCATCCATTCCTATTAACAAAGGCGTTTTTGAAATGGATTGAAATTTATTGGTTAACTCGATTTGATGAGCAGCTTGATCTTGCATAAAAATCAAACCTCCGATATGTTCTTCTTCGATTAATTTTTGAATCTCAATCTCATGCGCAGCATCTCTATTTGTATACGCAGCTACAATAAATAATTGTCCAACTTTCTCTTCCAATGTCATGGTATTGTATTTTTCATCAACCCATTTCATTTGAATGGAATCCTTAAATAATGGAGAAATTTGTTGCGCTTTTGTTGCGATAGGTAAAATAATTGTTAAGAATACGTATGTTATAACTTTTTTCATGCTAGAATAAATTAATTTTGTATGTTTTTTCCCTTTGATAAAAACTTTTTTTTAAAGGCTTACCGATTAGGATTGGTAAATTTATAGTAAATTGTGAAATTAAATAAAATTATATGAGTATTTTCAGTGTTGTACAGGATAGTATGTTAAATCATCCTGGACTAGTAACTGTTTTTGGAGTAGCTGTAATTATTATGCTACTTTTAGATTTAGGTGTTTTTAACAAAAACGCGCATGTTGTTTCGAATAAAGAAGCACTTATCTGGACGATTGTTTGGATTTCCTTAGCAATGATTTTTAGTGGAGTAATTTATTTTGTTTTCAAGGAAGCTGATGGGCACGCGTTTGCTCTCAACAAATTCTCCCAATTTCAGGCGGCTTATTGGATTGAAAAAGCGTTATCCGTCGACAATCTATTTGTTTTTATTTTAGTTTTCGGGTTCTTTAAAATTCCGAAGGAATATCAACATAAAGTTCTCTTTTGGGGAATTTTAGGTGCATTATTATTCCGTGCAATCTTTATTTTTGCTGGAGTTGAATTAATCAAAATGACTTATTTACCTTCTTTTTCTATTGGAGATTGGCACTTTAATTTAGGTGATGAAGCAACGCACGCTAATTTTGCTGCAAAAGAATTTTTCCGTCCAAATGTAGTTTTAACTCTTTTCGGATTCTTCCTAATTGTAGCGGGAATCAAATCTTGGAAATCAAGTGATGAGGATGAAAATCAAGATTTATCACAAAACCTTGGAGTAAAATTGGTGCACAAATTTTTTAAAGTAACACCTAATTTTGATGGAGATAAATTCTTCAGTGTACAAAACGGAATCAAAATGGCGACGCCTCTTTTCGTTGCATTGATGGTGATTGAAGTAACAGATTTAGTATTTGCTGTAGATAGTATTCCTGCCATTTTTGCTGTTGCTCCAGAAGATCCTTTTATTCTTTATTCATCTAATATTTTTGCTGTTTTAGGATTGCGTTCGTTGTATTTCTTGTTAGCAAACTCGATGGATAAATTCAATAAATTACACTATGGTTTGGCTGTAATTTTAACTTTCATTGGAATTAAAATGATCATTATGCCTTTCTATCATTTCGAATCGACTGTTTCATTATCAATAATTGGTGGAGTTTTATTAACAACAATTATATGGTCTTTGCTTTCGAATCGAACAGAAAAAAGCAACTAAATAAATTATAAAACAAAAAATCTCCATTCTGAAAATGGAGATTTTTTTATTGTTTTAGTTATGCTTATTTCTTTACAGCATCTTTTAGAGGCTTCGTAACTTCCGTTACACTTTTTACTTCAGCTGTTTCTTTCAATGATTTTG
>NZ_CALGVK010000040.1:0-2205 GCF_937930195.1 uncultured Empedobacter sp. | reverse complement strand
ACGGCTGGTATTTTTATGATCACACGTTGTAATGAATTGTTTACTGCAGCGCCATTGACTTTAGAAATTATTCAGTACATAGGAATTGCAACCGCATTTGTTACAGCAACTATTGCAATGCGTCAAAATGATATCAAAAAAGTATTGGCTTATTCTACAGTTTCTCAGTTAGGATTAATGTTTGCAGCAATTGGTTCTGGAGCATATATCGCAGCGGTTTTCCATGTGATGACACACGCTTTCTTTAAGGCTTTATTATTCTTAGGAGCAGGTTCTGTGATTCACGGAATGCACCACGAACAGGATATGCGTAAAATGGGAGGGTTGAAAAAATACATGAAAATTACTCATATCACTTTCTTGATCGGATGTTTGGCAATCGCAGGTATTCCTGGTTTATCAGGTTTCTTCTCGAAAGATGAAATGTTATTAGGAATGTTTGTATCTAACCCAGTTGTTTACGGAATTGGTTTTATTGTTTCAGTAATGACAACATTCTATATGTTCCGTTTATATGCCATGACTTTCTTAGGCGATTTACGAAGCAAAGATGCTCATCCGCACGAAAGCCCAGCAGCAATGACAATTCCATTAATCATTTTAGCAGTTCTTTCTGTTATTGCAGGTTATATTGGAATTCCAGCTTTATTTATGCAAGATGGACATAAGTTGCAAACTTTCTTAGGTGGAGTTGTTTCTATCGGAGAAGCGCATCCTGTTTCTCATGCAACAGAATGGATGATGATGGGCGCTTTATTAATTTGTGTACTTGGAGCAATTTATTTTGCAATTAAGAAATACACCAATTATGTAGATGGAGAAGCGACAGGAATTGCAAAATTCTTTGAAGATAAATGGTACATCGACGAATTATACGACAATGCAATTGTAAAGCCATTGTTTGAGTTAGGCGATGTCTTGAAAAAATATGTAGAAAAAGCAGGTATTGCAGCTTTTGTTTTAGGAGTTGGAACTGTTTCTGGTCGCGCATCAAAAAATGTACGTCAGCTACAAAACGGAAATGTAGGATTCTATATTTTGTTGATGGTTTTCGGAATCGTTGCAGGTATAGCTATCTTTTTTATGGGGTATTTAATTTCAAAATAGGTTAGTAATGCTTTTATCTTTATTTATCATATTACCATTAATAGTAGGAGTTTTTATGCTATTAATGCAAGGACAAAAACCACAAAGATGGTTAGGAGCATTCGTTGGCGGAGCATTGTTAGCGTTATACTTGTTTATCAGTTGTCAAGGAGGAACAAACGAGTTAACATACCAAACACAATGGTTCAATTTCAACAGCGTTAAAACTTATTTTGCGTTAAATGCTCAAGGTTTAGGAGGTTTAATGATTTTATTAACGAACCTTACTTACTTCGCTCTTTTTGTTTATTTGGCAACAACAAAACAAAAATATAGCAATACATTCTACGGATTATTGCTAATCACTTTAGCTGGTTTAAATGGAGTTTTCTTAGCAGAAGATTTAATTTTATTCTATTTCTTCTGGGAAGTTGTTTTGATTCCAGTCTATTTCTTAATTGGATTATTCGGAATTGGAAAAGACAAAATTCGCGCAAATATGACATTTTTCTTATACACGATTTTAGGATCGATGTTTATGTTAGCTGGAATTATTTACATCGGATTTTTCTTACAACCAACTTCGTTTTTATTAACGGATATCGTACAAGTAACAGGACCACAATATTCAACAAACACCGCGTTAGCATTGTTATTCTTAATCGCTTTTGTAATTAAAATTCCAATCTTTCCATTTCATACATGGCAACCAACGATTTACAAAACATCGCCAACTCCATTAACAGTTGTTCTTTCTGCTTTGATGGCAAAAATGGGATTATTTGCTGTGGTAACTTGGTATTTAGGAATGTTTCCAACGATTTCTGAATTATTCGAATACATTATGTACGTCGCAATTTTCGGATTAGTTTACGCTTCGTTAATCGCTTTGAGCACAAAAAATGTAAAGAAAATTATTGCGTATAGTTCGATTGCGCATTTGGCTTTAATTTTTGTATCGTTATTTTCAGAATTAGCAAATGGTGTAACAGGTGCTTATTTCCAAATGTTTTCGCATGGTTTAGTTGTTCTTGGATTATGGTTATGTGTAGATGTAATGGAAAGAAAATATGAGTTGACAGACATTAAATCGATAGGTGGTTTAGCAAAAGTTGATCC
>NZ_CALGVK010000039.1:0-1735 GCF_937930195.1 uncultured Empedobacter sp. | reverse complement strand
GAAGCGATAGATACCGGAATAAAGGAGTTTTTCTTTATCAGCTCGATTGCTTCCATGGATGATATTAATCCTGTTACAAAAATGATTGATGAACTTTCTCCTTGGAACAATAGCTTAACGCATTCGTCGTATTCTATTTCAAAATTTAGAGCTGAGATGGAAGTTTGGCGCGCTTCACAAGAAGGTGTTAAGGTAATTATTATTAACCCAGGTGTCATCATCGGGACGTTAGATACAAAACGCGCAAGCGAAAGTTTGTTCCAACAAAATTCCTCGAAAAATGATTATGCTCCTTCTGGCGGAACAGCTTTTGTTGATGTACGAGACGTTGTCAATATTTTATTTCAGTTGATTGACAAGCAACTTTTTAATCAAAAATTCATTGTAATTTCTGAAAATAAAACATACAAAGAAGTATTTGATTATGTCGCAATCAATAGCAAGCGATCTGTAAAAAATGTTTCGAATTTAACGTTAAAAATCATTAAAAACCTTTCTATTTTCAGTCGCATTTTTGGAGGAAAATACATGACGAAAGCCAATTATTATTCGTTAACATCTGTGACAAATTACGATAATTCCAAAGTCGTAAAAGCATTAGATTACAATTTCATTTCGGTAAAAGATGCCGTGGATTATCATTATACTCGTTTTCAAAAACTAAATTCTACAAAATAGTTTACTTTTGTTTTATGGAACAACAATTCATTTCAACACTTTCAATAACTGCTTCAGAATTAACATCAGGAAGCGTTTCAGCTAAAAGTCCATCAAATATTGCGTTGGTTAAATATTGGGGAAAAAAGAAAAATCAAATTCCAACCAATAGCTCTATCAGTTACACATTAACGAATAGTTACACGGAAACTGAATTAAGATTTTCTCCAAAAACTTCAGATACTTTTGAGGTAGACGTTTATTTGGAAGGTGAATTAAAAGAAAGTTTTGCACCAAAAATCATTACTTTTTTTGAACGAATTACCGCTTATATTTCATTCTTAAAGCATTATAAATTTGAAGTCCATACGCACAACTCTTTCCCACACAGCTCTGGAATTGCTTCTTCGGCATCTGGAATGTCTGCATTGGCGTTATGTTTAGTGCAAATAGAAAATTTATTAGGCGCAAATTTATCTGAAGAAAATGCTTTGAAAAAAGCTTCTTTTTTAGCACGTTTAGGTTCTGGAAGTGCTTGTCGTTCGGTTTACAAAGGTTTGGTTGAATGGGGAGAAAATGACTTCATTGAAGGAAGTTCAGATTTATTTGGAACAAAATATCCTGATGCAGAAATTCATGATGTTTTCAAAACTTTTCATGATACCATTTTATTGATTCACGAAGGTCAAAAATCAGTTTCTTCTACTGTTGGTCATAACTTGATGAATGGACATCCATATGCGGAACGTCGTTTTGTAGAAGCAAATGAAAATTTAGAAAAATTATTAGCTATTCTGAAAGCTGGTGATGTGAAAGCATTTGGAGAATTAGTGGAACACGAAGCCCTAACGTTGCACGCCATGATGATGATGTCGAATCCTGCGTTTATTTTGATGAAACCAAATACAGTTGCAGCTTTAGAAAAATTGTGGGAATTCCGTCGTGAAACAGGAAATCATTTGTATTTCACTTTAGATGCTGGTGCAAATGTACATTTACTATATCCTGACCAAGATGCGGAAGCGATTGAAATCTTCATCAAAAATGAATTAAAACAATTCTGTCAAAACGGAAATTA
>NZ_CALGVK010000038.1:0-16790 GCF_937930195.1 uncultured Empedobacter sp. | reverse complement strand
AACATGATTGCTATTTCAATTGTGCAATGTTACTGGTGGGAAGATCGATGCTTATCTGGTTTTTATTATTTATGACATAATGAAAAAGCCATTCAGAGTTCTGAATGGCTTTTTCTATGCGTTTATTTTTACATTACACTTCTCTTTCAGTATAAGTTAATTATGTATATTAAGAGAAACAGATAAGTTTTTTATGTAGTTATAAGCAGAGTTAAAGAGTTTAATCGACATAACCTTACTGTGTTTTAGGTTGCTAATAATAAGGTTAGGTAGATTGAATTAAAACCTGTGCAGCTTTTGTGCAACTCCTGCTTAGGTTTTAATAAGAAGTAGTGCAGTTTTTATTATAAATGTTATGATGGAATCAAATAAAGGTCTTGTTTAGGCTCTAAATTCTTAACAAGGTTACTTATTTTTTATAAGCAATATCAAAAAAAAACCTTGTCAAAGTATTACTATGACAAGGTTTTGATATTGTTATGAGTTGATGATTACATCATTCCTGGCATTCCACCACCCATTGGTGGCATAGCAGGCTCATCTTTTTTAATTTCTGTCACAACAGCTTCAGTAGTAATTAACATACCAGCAACAGAAGCAGCGTTTTCTAATGCAACACGAGCAACTTTAGTTGGATCAATTACTCCAGCTTCGATCATGTTTACATATTCGTCAGTTTTTGCATTGTATCCGAAATCGCCTGTTCCTTCTTTTACTTTTGCAACAACTACAGAACCTTCACCACCAGCATTGTGAACAATTTGGCGTAATGGTTCTTCGATAGCGCGCGTTACAATTTTAACACCTGTAGCTTCGTCAGCATTAGTTGTTTCGATTGATAAGTTAGCTAAAGCTCTAACAAAAGCAACACCACCACCAGCAACGATACCTTCTTCTACAGCAGCACGAGTTGCATGTAAAGCATCGTCTACACGGTCTTTGATTTCTTTCATTTCAACTTCAGAAGCAGCACCAACGTATAATACAGCAACACCTCCAGCTAATTTAGCTAAGCGTTCTTGTAATTTTTCGCGGTCATAATCAGAAGTTGTTGTTTCGATTTGAGCTTTGATTTGGTTTACACGAGTTTTAATTTGTTCTGCATCACCAGCACCGTTAACAACTGTTGTGTTGTCTTTGTCGATAACTACTCTTTCAGCAGTTCCTAACATTTCTAAAGTAGCCGTTTCTAACGTGATTCCTTGCTCTTCAGAAATAACTGTACCACCTGTTAAGATTGCGATATCTTGTAACATTGCTTTACGACGATCACCAAAACCTGGCGCTTTAACAGCAGCAATTTTTAATGAACCTCTTAAGCGGTTAACCACTAAAGTAGCTAAAGCTTGGCCTTCTACTTCTTCAGAAATGATTAAAAATGGACGACCTGATTGAGCAACTGGCTCTAATAGAGGTAAGATTTCTTGTAGGTTAGAGATTTTTTTCTCACATAATAAAATGTAAGGATTCTCTAATTCAGCAATCATTTTATCTGCGTTTGTAACGAAGTAAGGCGATTGGTATCCACGGTCAAATTGCATACCTTCTACAACGTCAACATACGTTTCAGTTCCTTTTGCTTCTTCAACAGTGATAACACCTTCTTTTCCTACTTTAGAGAAAGCTTCTGCGATTAATGATCCGATTGTATCATCGTTATTTGCAGAGATAGAAGCAACTTGTTTGATTTTTTCTGAAGAATCACCAACTTCTTGTGATTGTTCTCTTAAGTTTGCAACGATTCCAGTAACAGCTTTGTCGATACCACGTTTCAAGTCCATTGGATTTGCACCAGCAGCAACGTTTTTCAACCCTTCGCGAACGATAGCTTGCGCTAAAACTGTAGCAGTAGTTGTACCGTCACCAGCAACGTCGTTAGTTTTAGAAGCTACTTCTTTTACCATTTGAGCACCTAAGTTTTCGATTGGATCTTCCAATTCGATTTCTTTCGCAACAGAAACTCCATCTTTTGTTACGTGTGGAGCACCGAAAGATTTTTCTAAAACTACGTTACGACCTTTTGGTCCTAAAGTTACTTTAACTGCATTTGCTAATGCATCAACACCTCTTTTTAAAGCGTCTCTTGATTCAATATCGAATTTAATATCTTTTGCCATTTTTTATAAGTTTTGTTGTCTTAAGTCTTAAGTCTTAAGTCGAATATGATTAAAAATTAAAAATAAGTTACTTTGTACTTAATACATTTTACTAATTACAACTAAATTTAGATGATAGCCAAAATATCAGCTTCACGCATAATTAAGTAGTCTTTACCTTCTAATTTTAATTCAGTTCCTGAATATTTTCCGTAAAGAACTTTGTCTCCAACTGCAACAGTCATTGGTTCATCTTTTTTACCATTACCAACTGCTACAACGATTCCTTCTTGTGGTTTTTCTTTTGCTGAATCTGGGATAATAATTCCTGATGCTGTTTTAGTTTCTGCAGGAGCAGGCTCAATAACCACTCGATCTGCTAATGGTTTAATGTTTAATTGTGACATATTTGTATTTTTATTTTAATAATTGATGGTTTTAATTCAACGAAAAACGTGCCAATAGATAATTTCTGCCATTATGGATAAGTTAATTTCATTCCTTAAAACAAAAATGCCAAGCTGTCAGACAACTTGGCATTTTAAGCAATTTTATATGCGATTATTTTTTAATAATAATTTTCTTTGAGAATTGCTCACTTCCAGTTTCGATAGAAACAATGTACACACCGTTTGGTAGATTAGTTAAATCTAATTGCTGAGTTTTAGCTGATTTTAAGTTATTTGTATAAACTGTTTTTCCAGTTAAATCTGCAACGGTAACTTTCGCTGATACAATTGATTTTGCAAAGTTAACATTAACAATACCATTTGATGGATTTGGAGAAATTGTAGCAAGGTCTTTTGTGTTAAGATCTAATGTTGCTAATTTGTCCGAAACTTCGAAATTCGCTGTATTTACAGCTAAGAATACATTATCAATTGCTTTGATCATAATGCGAGCTTCTTTTGTTAACTGGATATCCGAAGGAACTGTAAATTCGTATGTACCATTATTTGGTGTTGTTTCTGCTAAGACATAATCAAAGTTTTTACCACCATCTACAGATAATAAAATTTTCACATTTTGTGTGTCAATTCCATTTGCATCAGTTCCTGCTACATCCCAAGTAATAGTTGCTGGTAAATTATGTGTCCAATGATCTGTTTCAGATTGAGAAGTTACTTTAAATGGTCCAACATTTTTCACGTTTAAAGTAATATTTTCACGTGCTGTTTGTCCGCCTTTAGGATTATTATCTCTAACTAAAATAGAGAATCTTAACGAACGAGATACACTTGGAATTACTTCCCAAGTCATTGGTGTTGGATTTGTTTCAAAAGTTAACTTTCCTTCAACGATGGATTTTAAATTAGGGAAATATCTATAACTTTCTGTTGTAGGATTAAGTGATCTAAAAGTAGGTCCTGCTGTATTAGTTGATACTGGCGGTTGTGTTGCGATTTGAGTATCTATTTGTTCCCAGTTATACGTGATGGCATCTCCGTCTTGATCTGTAGCTTTAGCGTCTAATACAAATGCAGTAGAATGTGGTATACCGTACGATAGTTTATCGATTTGAATTACAGGTTCATTATTTCCTGAATCTGTGTTTACCGAACAACTTCCTGCTGCTGAAGTGATAAAAGTGTAGATGTTATTTACACTAACTGTTGAGAAATATGGATCACTATTGTTTTGTATATTAGGAGGACAAATACCTGCATAAGCCATAATTGTGCTTCCACTTCCAGGTTCTACAGCTGTTGCTCCAGAACGATTTCCACCACACGAATTATTGAAAGTATGAGGAGCACCAAATTGATGTCCCATTTCATGTGCTACATAATCAATATAAAAAGGATCGTTGATAGGAGAATTTAAACCAGTAACTCCACCAGCTTTATAAGAACCGCAAGGGCTTTTTAGATAGGCTACTCCGCCACCTCCAGTTGAAAAGACATGACCTACATCGTAATTCTCTACACCAATTTCTCTATCGATAACAGTTTGGTTTTGCCCCAACATAGTTGATCCGTTATTGTTTGTGTATTCATCAGTAGTAATAAAAACAATTTTATCATTGTTTTCTACCAATTCCATTGTTACACCAAATTCTCTTTCATAAACACCATTTACTCTGGTCATTGCTACATTCATAGCAGACATTACAGCAGCTCTTTTTTCTTCTTCTGTTCCTCCTGCTAATCCAGCTCTATTAAAATGATATCTCGAGTATTCTATTGTCGTAGCAAGCGCTAAGCGGTATTTTCTTAATTTACCATCGTTTGCAATTTTATTTACAGGTAGATCATTTGTTATTTGATTGATCAAATTCTGTTGATATACATTATCTGTATGACAGACGAAGTTTGTGTTATCATCAACATTTTTTCTGCTGTAAGAAATATAAGTAGATAAATCTTCTGTGTATGCATCGATATAAGAAATTTCATTTCCTTTGTTTATCATTGCACTCAAACCATGATAAGGCGAATAACTAAATCGGATAGTAGATTTTCCGTCAACAGATTTTCCAACATACGATTTAATCATGTTATATTTTTCTTGTAGCTTAGGAGCCATGATTGATGATTCTTCTACAAGATATTTCGTCAATTCACCCGATTCATTCGGAATGTAAACTAAATTTGGTTGATTACTTCCCTTATTTGCTACAGAATTTAAATCGTTTACTAAACTGCTAACATCTAATTTAAATAATTTAAATTCTTTTGGAACAGTAGATCTTTCTACTAAATTGGTTGGTTGATAATTCTTATTCTTCAATTCTTGCCAGTGATTAACTTGTGCAAAAACAGAAGTTCCTCCCATAAGTAGAGATAAGATAATAAATTTTGATTTCATAAATTTTTAATATTCAAGTGTTAAATAATTAATTTCTTTTGGAATTTCTATAAATAATAAGTTGACAGATTTGTCAGCTTCATCTTTAATTTTCTCTAATTTTAAAATGTTTTTTTTAGAAACATTTTTTAACTCTAAGATTTCATAACGTTCAATATCTGCTTTACAAATAACGGCTACGTTTTTAGAAGTAAAGTCTATAATTTCTAAAGGCGAATTTCTTTCTCCAGGAACAATTAATGATTTTTGAAACGTGTCAAAATCTTTCATGTTTGTAAAAACGTTAATTTCATTTTTACAGCCATTTCTGTCAAAAGCAATTCTAAAAACATTTAATTCATCTTTAGAAATTGTTTTTAAAACCTTTTGTTGTCCGCAACCAATAAAAAAAATAGATATTAATATTATAAGAAAGTAATAGTGCTTCATATTGAATGTTTAAAACTAAATTAAGAATAATAATTTAATTTGAAGTAAAAAAAAAGCGAATCATTTATCTGATTCGCTTTTTGATCTATGTTTTTTCTAAAAAAAATTACTTCACTGGTTGAGCTGGTAATTGATTTTGACTTGCTCCGTCTTGTGTTGGTTGCGTTGGTAAATTATTAGCTGGTGCCGTTACATTTGGCTTAATAGGTTTTATTGCATTTGGATTTTCGTGTGTAATTCCTGCTCCAATTATTAAAACAATAACAGCGATAAATAATCCCCAAGTTGTATTGTCTAAGAATTTATTTGTTCTTTGAACTCCAAACATTTGGCTTCCTCCTCCGCCACCAAAAGTAGAAGATAATCCACCTCCTTTAGGGTTTTGAGATAATACAATTAATACTAATAATATACATAAAATCATGATCATAATCATGAAAAACTGAAATAGTCCCATTTTATTATTTAGAGTTTTTTAAATTTTCAATTTCTTTAATTCGATTTGCAAATAAACTATTTTTTTCTGGATATTTCAAAATTAATATCTTATAAGCTTTAATTGCCTTATCATATTTTTTTTGCTCAATGTAAATTTGAGCCAAGGTTTCGGTCATCAAATCCGAATATTCTTCTGTGTTTTGAACAAAATTTGATGGGGTATTAGCTGGCGTAATATCTGTTTTTTTCATCGGAACGATTTTTGGATTTTTTTCCAAAAAGTCGTCAATCAACTTATATTTTATTTCTCGTTCAGCAATTTCTTGTTCTTCTTCGATCTCTTTTTTAGTTTTTGATTGAGAAGGAACTTTTTTTAACCAATCGGTAAAAGAAAACGTTGATTCTGAGTTATTATTTTCTCCAATTTCAACTTTCTGATCATTTACTTCTGGTTTCGATTCTTCGATAACTTCAATTGTTTCAGCTAAAATTTCTACCTCATTTTTGACAGAATTATTTTCAATTAGTTCTATTTCAGAAGTTTGTTGTACAGCATTTGCAATATCATTTATTGAAGTTTTATCTTCTTTAGAAGTCGAAATTTCTACCACTTCGTTTGTGATTTCAGCGACTTCGTTTAGTTCATCTTCCGAAATAATATCAACCACATGATCTGTTCTCAATTCAGATTCTTCGGTATCATTTTCGATCATTTCATCAACAATATCTTCATTGAAATTGTCGGAATTATCTTTAGAAATGATTTCAGTATTATTGACAAATTGCTCTCTGTTTTCTTCTATATTCTCATCAGTTACTTCGGTTGTATCGTTGTTTTGCTCAACAATTTTAGCTGTAGATTCATCAGAACTAACTTCAGAATTGATTTTATTTTCAACTAATTCTTCCACTTTTTCGTCTTCAATAATCAAAGGGATTGTTTCTGTTTCTTTTTTTATTGGTTCAGAATTGATGTAATGATATAAATCGACACGATTACTACTTTGAATTGATGTTTTGTTTAAATAATCTTCAAAAGATGGATGATTTTCTTTTTTTAAACCATAAAGTAACAAAGCACGTAAAGTATAAAAATAAGGATATTTTTCCACTTCTTTTTTTAGAAGAGGAATGTCCGATTTCTCAACTTCGTACGGATGTGCTACTAAATATTCAATTCTAGTCATTGCTCAAATATAAGGTTATTTTTTTACCAATCCATCGCAATCGACGCAAAAACTTGGTCGCGAATATCATCAATAATTAAAGGAACAATTGACGATTCTACTGCACTTAGCATTGCGTTTCCGTCATATAATTGGAAAGCAGAAAATGTTCTGTCGTAGCTTTTTGATTCGTCTTTATTGTTGATGTATCGTACTTTTACATAAATCGTCAAACGGTTTTTCGCTGCAATATCATTCGATTGAATTGCTTCTGGAACAACGTCATATCCTGTAATTTCACCTTCGATAATTAAATCAGAATTTTCGTTCGAATTTAATTTTAACTTCGTTCTACTTCTGAAAATATCTTGAATAGCAATTGTTAAATCTTGACTTAACGTGGGATTTTGTTGCGGTGCATAATTCGGAAAAGTAGCGACATAAATTGTGTTCCAATCTGGTTGAATTGCAGCTCCTGAAAGCGAATATTTTATACAACCTGTTAAACTAAAAACAGCAAAAATGCTAAGAATAACTTGTTTTAATTTGTTCATATTACAAATGATATTGTTTGATTTTACGGTACAATGTACGCTCAGAAATTCCTAATTCGTCAGCAGCCATTTTGCGTTTGCCTTTGTGTTTTTCTAATGCCAATTTGATCATTTCTTTTTCATTATCTTGTAAAGAAAGCGATTCTGGCTCCTCAATTGGACTTACATCATACACGTCGTTCGAATAATCGTATTGTGGTTGTTGATATGCAGGTGCTTTTGAAGCTGAATTTGTTGGAACTAAATTATAGTGATTTGGAACAAAATCTTCTTCTGTATCGCTTTGATCTTGGTAAACACGTTGAATCAATTCTTGTGTGTTGCCATTAAAATCATCGACATCTTTGTGTTTAATCAAATCTAAAGTTAATGCACGCAAATCGTTCAAATCTTTTTTCATATCCAATAAAACCTTGAACAATAATTCACGTTCTATAAAATCAGAAGAACTTCCGTCTTTTGATTTACTTGTAACCGTTAACATATTTGAATTATTAGGTAATAATTCGATGATTTTTTCTAACGAAATCACACGTTCTTTTTCTATGACCGAAACCTGTTCAGCAAAATTTCGTAATTGACGAACATTTCCTGGCCAAGGATAATTTGCAATATAATTTTGAGCTTCTGGCGATAGCTCGATGTGTGGCATTCTATATTTATTCGCAAAATCTGAAGCGAATTTTCGAAACAATAAATTAATATCTTCTTTGCGTTCGCGTAAAGCAGGAATATCAATTTGAACAGTATTTAATCGATAATATAAATCTTCTCGAAATTTTCCTTTTTCAACTGCTTCTTTTAGTTTTACATTGGTTGCTGCAACAACACGAACATTGGTTTTTTGCAATTCAGAAGAACCAACTTTCATAAATTCACCAGACTCTAAAATACGTAACAAACGTACTTGCGTTGCTAAAGGTAATTCACCAACTTCATCTAAGAAAATTGTTCCACCATCAGCAACTTCAAAGTACCCTTTTCTCGTTTGAGTAGCTCCAGTAAACGCTCCTTTTTCATGCCCAAATAATTCAGAATCGATTGTTCCTTCTGGAATTGCACCACAGTTTACAGCAATATAATTGTTGTGTTTTCGAGCAGATTGATTGTGAATAATTTTTGGAATAAACTCTTTACCAACACCACTTTCTCCGATTACAAGAACAGAAATGTCGGTAGGTGCAACCTGAACGGCCTTTTCTAAAGCGCGATTCAAGGCTACATTATTTCCAATGATTCCAAAACGTTGTTTGATTGTTTGTAAAGAATCCATGTTTTATTTTTTTAGGTTTTTGAAAAATGATCTATCAAATTTCAATTATTGTCTTATTAAAACCGTCATTTCGGGTAAAAATCTATTCTCGATACAATTTTTAATCATTTCATTAATAAAAATCACTCGAATTGACGAATTTTATTGTTGTATATAATTGACAGATTGATTGTTAAAAAGAATTAATTATCCTTCAATCATTTCACCAATTAAGGTTGCAGTTGTACAGCTATTTGCTTTTACGTTGACAAAATCTCCAACTTTAGTTCCTTCGACTTTAGGGAATACTAAAACTGCATTTTGGGTATTGCGTCCGTACCAGAAATTTTCGTCACGTTTAGAATTTCCTTCAATTAATACTTCATGTACTTTTCCTACATAAGCATTCATACGCTCAGCAGAATGTTTTTGTTGCATTTCGATGATTTCTTGTAATCGACGTTTTTTATCTTCTGGTAGAACATCATCTGGCATTTTTTTGTGTGCAGGTGTTCCTGGACGTTCAGAATAAGCGAACATATAACCGAAATCATATTTCACATATTCCATTAACGATAAAGTATCTTGATGTTCTTCCTCTGTTTCTCCACAGAAACCTGCAATCATATCATGAGATAAAGCACAATCTGGAACGATGCGTCGAATTTTATCAATTAATTCGAAATACTCTTCACGCGTGTGTTGACGATTCATACGTTCTAAAACAGTTGTAGAACCTGATTGAACAGGTAAGTGAATGTATTTACAAATATTCTTATGTTTCGCCATCATTTCTAATACGCCTTCTTCCATATCTTGTGGATTAGAAGTAGAAAAACGTAAACGAATGTTAGGAAATTGCGTTGCAACCATGTCTAATAATTGTGCAAAATCTACTGCTGTTGCTTTCTGAATGTCTGTTGCATTTTTGAAATCTTTTTTTGGTCCTCCACCATACCATAAATATGAATCGACGTTTTGACCTAAAAGTGTGATTTCTTTGTATCCATTTTCTGCTAATTCTTTACACTCATTTAAGATAGAATGTGGATCACGAGATCGTTCACGACCACGAGTAAAAGGAACAACACAGAATGTACACATGTTATCGCAACCACGAGTAATCGTAACGAAAGCAGTTACGCCGTTTCCTCCTAAACGAACAGGAGAAATTTCTGCATACGTTTCTTCTTTTGATAGTTGTACATTTACTGCATCACGACCATCTTCTACATCATTCAGTAAATTTGGTAAATCACGGTATGCATCTGGTCCAACAACGATATCAACTAAATGTTCTTCTTCAAGAAATTTATGTTTTAATCGTTCCGCCATACAACCTAAAACACCAATTTTAAGACTTGGATTTTGTTTTTTGATGGCGTTCAAAGTTGCCAAACGTTTACGAACAGTTTGTTCTGCTTTCTCTCGAATAGAACATGTATTTAATAAGATTAAATCTGCTTCGTCAACTTTTTGTGTTGTTTGGTAACCTTCGTTATTTAGAATAGAGGCAACGATTTCACTATCTGAGAAATTCATTTGACATCCGTAACTTTCTAAGAATAATTTCTTTGTAGCATTACGTGTAGGAGCAGTCATCAAAGCTTCTCCTTGTCTTGCTTCATCTATATGTTTTTCTTCTGTATGCATTCTAAAATGGATATTTTATCGTGCAAAAATAATAAAACTATGTGACATATTGGCAGTAAATTTTTCTTTTGCATTTTATTAACATTTTGTAGATTTGAGAAAACGAAATACTTAAAAAAACAAATATGGATAAGAGAGTACAAGATCGAATAGAAGAAAAGCTTCAGAATGGCTTTCAGCTAAAAGCTGGTCAAGTTGTTGAAAAAGCGGGCGATATTTTTAAAGGAATTGCAGGTTATGCGATTTTAGCGGTGTTAATTTATTTTATCACTTTGTGGATTTTGAATATGTTGGTAGGACTTGTTTTTCCTATTTCTATGGATGAAGAGGAGATTCAAGCAATTGCAAGTAGTGGTGATCCGGAAGCTGTAATGGAAATGTACCAAGAAATTTTTTCGAGCACTTCTGCAATGGTGTCTATTTTCTTGACGAATATTTTATCAGCTGTTTTGTATCCGATGTTATATAGCATTTATACAATGGCTTATAAATATGATTATAAAAAGAATCCAGAATTGAGTGATATTTTTATTCATTACAAAGATGGAAAGTTCTTGAATCTTTTTCTTGTTACATTAGTCGTTCAAATTGTAGGTAGTATTGGGTTAACGTTATGTTTAGTTCCAGGTTTTATTGTTTATACGATGTGGATGTTAGCAGTTCCATTAATTATTTTTGCATCAGCTGATGTAAAAGAAGCCTTAAATTATAGTATGAAGTTAGCTTTCAAAAACTTTGGAAGTTTCTTTGTTGTCTTATTATTAGGAATAGCAATTATAATTCTTGGTTTTATTTTATGTTGTGTAGGACTTATTCCAGCAATTCCATTTGTGTACGTGATGATGTATATACTGTATAGGGAAGTGGTTGGTTTTGACGATCAACAATCAGAAATAGAACAAATCGGAACAGATATTTATAAGGACAATCCTTATATGAAATAGATAAAATTATGGAGCAGTTGAAAATCATTTTTGGCTGCTTCATTTTTTTGTTATTAATTTTGCAGAAATTTTTTAAGAAAACAATATGTCTAAAAATCTCGTTATTGTTGAGTCCCCAGCAAAAGCTAAAACCATTCAAGGTTTTTTAGGTGATGATTTTATCGTGGAGTCAAGTTTTGGTCATGTAGTCGATTTACCAAAGAAAGGAATGGGAATCGAAATCGAGAATCATTATAAGCCAATCTACGAAGTAACACCTGATAAAAAGGATGTTGTAAGTAAACTAAAAAAATTGTCTTCTAAAGCCGAAACAATTTGGTTAGCATCCGATGAGGACCGTGAAGGAGAGGCTATTTCTTGGCACTTATATCACGTTCTTGGGTTAGAAAAAAAGGATACAAAACGTATTGTTTTTAATGAGATTACGAAAAAAGCTATCCAACGTGCAGTAGATA
The DNA here is from genome assembly GCF_937930195.1 of uncultured Empedobacter sp. NCBI lineage: Bacteria > Pseudomonadati > Bacteroidota > Flavobacteriia > Flavobacteriales > Weeksellaceae > Empedobacter > uncultured Empedobacter sp. Next base: position 4,995 of record NZ_CALGVK010000038.1, on the reverse strand, counting down.
ATCCACGTGAAATTGATGAGAATTTGGTAGATGCACAACAAGCTCGTCGTGTTTTGGATCGATTAGTTGGTTTTGAGATGTCACCAATTTTATGGAAAAAAATCAAACCAGGTTTATCAGCAGGACGTGTTCAATCGGTTTCTGTTCGATTGATTGTTGAGCGCGAAAAAGAAATTCAAAACTTTGTTCCAGTTTCATCATACAAATTCATCGCAATTTTCGAAACAAATGAAGGAAGAACATTAAAAGCAGTTTTAACAAAAGAATTTTCAACGTTAAAAGAAGCTGAAGATTTCTTAGCAACATGTGTTGGAGCAGATTTTAAAGTAAATGATTTACAGAAAAAACCTGCAAAACGTACGCCTTCAGCACCATTCACAACATCTACATTGCAACAAGAAGCTTCTCGTAAATTAGGTTTTTCTGTTTCGAGAACAATGCGTGTAGCGCAACAGTTGTATGAATCTGGGCATATTACCTATATGAGAACGGATAGTGTGAATTTATCTGATGATGCATTAACTGCAGTTAAAGCAGAGATAGAATCTGCTTACGGGAACAAATATGTTGAGATCAGAAAGTATAAAAATAAAAACTCTTCCGCACAAGAAGCGCACGAGGCAATTCGTCCTACGCATTTCGAAAATCATTCGATAAATGCAGACGATTCGATGCGTAAACTATACGAATTAATTTGGAAACGTACAGTTGCTTCTCAAATGGCAAATGCCGAATTAGAGCGAACAATCATTGATATTGATAACAACAAAAACAACTTTATTTTTCAAGCAAAAGGAGAAGTGATTGTTTTTGATGGTTTCTTAAAAGTCTATCAAGAATCGCATGATGACGAAGATACGGATGATGACAAAGTATTGTTGCCAAGCGTAAAAGTAAATGAGCAATTGAAAGCGGATGAAATTAACGGTACGGAACGATTTTCTCGTCCTGCTGCTCGTTATACAGAAGCATCTTTGGTAAAAAAATTAGAAGAATTAGGAATCGGTCGACCTTCAACTTATGCCCCAACAATCTCTACAATCCAAAATAGAGGTTACGTAGAAGTTGGTGAATTGGATGGACAAGAACGAATATACAATACGTTAACATTAGTTGATAATCAAATCAAAAAAGCACAACAAAAAGAAATTTTTGGTGCAGATCGTCGCAAATTAATCCCAACTGATATTGGAATTGTGGTAAATGATTTCTTGGTAGATTATTTTACAAACGTGTTGGATTATGATTTTACTGCTCGTGTTGAAAATAGTTTTGATGAGATTGCAGAAGGTAAATTGAATTGGACAAAAATGATTGATGAGTTTTATACAAAATTTCATCAAACGGTAGAAGATGTTCAAGAAAATGCAGATCGTGCAACAGGAGAACGAGAGTTGGGAATCGATCCAACTTCAGGTAAAAAAGTACATGCACGTATTGGGCGTTTTGGACCAATGATTCAGATAGGAGAAGCAGAGGATGAGGAAAAACCACGTTTTGCGAGTCTTCAAAAACATCAATCGATTCATAATATTACATTAGAAGAAGCATTAAAATTATTCGAATTACCAAAAACTTTGGGTGAGTATAAAGCGCACGAAGTTGAGGTGAATATTGGACGTTTCGGCCCTTACGTAAAGTTTGATGATAAATACATTTCGATTCCGAAAGAAGAAGATCCAATGGATTTATCATTTGAACGTGCGGTAGAACTAATCGAAGAAAAGTTAAAAGCCGATGCGCCGATTGCACAATACGAAGGATATGATGTAACAAAAGGTAAAGGACGTTTTGGACCATTTATCAAATGGAACGAATGGTTTATCAATGTTCCAAAAAAATACGATTTCGATCATTTATCACAAGCGGATATTATCGAATTGATTGAAGATAAAAAACGTAAAGAATCTGAGCGTGTTGTTCGCGAATGGGCAGAACAAGAAATTCGTTTAGAAAAAGCGCGTTGGGGACGTTTCAATTTAATTCAAGGAAAAATTAAAGTTGAATTACCAAAAGAAACAAATCCAGAAGCTTTGACTTTGGCTGAGGTAGAAAAATTGATAGAAGCAGCTAAACCTGTAAAGAAAACTGCTACAAAGAAAGCTCCAGCTAAAAAAGCAACTGCCAAGAAAACGACAACTAAAAAACCAACGACTAAAAAGTAATGTACAACGACTTTTTAAAACCCGTTTCTGAAGAATTACAAGATTTTGCGAAGTCTTGTAATTCTTTTGCGTTAGGTACATCAATTAAATTTCGTAAAGATGTTCTTGAAACAGCAGAAAATACGAATGATAAAATTGCAATAATTGGTGTGACTGAATCTCGTTCGAAACAAAAAGATTTGATCGAAGACGTAGATTTTAGCTTAATTCGAACTCAATTGTACGAATTACAAATGGGCAATTGGTCGATAGATTTGTACGATTTTGGTGATGTTAATTACTATGATGACAAACATGAAACCGAAAAAGTTTTTAGAGAGGTTACAAACGGACTGATACGAGATGGATACAATGTGGTTATTTTGGGAGGAAACCCAAGTTTGGGATACCAGCAATATCGTGCTTATGATGAACTTGTTGATAAAATAAATTATTTAACTATTGATCACAAATTACGTTTAGGCAAAGATGAAGCTCAAACAACGGAGACTAATTATTTAACTAAAATTATTTCGAACGAACCTTTCAATTTATTAGATTATACAAATATTGGTTTTCAGACGTATTTCGTAGCGCAAGAAAAATTGGATTTGTTGGATCAGTTAAATTTTGAAGCTGTTCGTTTAGGAGTTATTTCAGAGAATCTAAAAGAAATAGAACCTTATTCAAGAGATATTCATGCCGCTTTGCTTAATCTTTCAAGTTTGCAAGGTTCAGATTTTTCTTCTTCAAAAAATATGACACCAAATGGTTTTACATCGCGCGAAATTTGTGCCTTAACAAGATATTTAGGCTTCAGCAATAAATTGTCTTCACTTTACGTTTGTGACTATATCGAGAACTATAAAAAATTAGATCATTTGCTTATAGCACAGATGATTTGGTATTTTATTGATGGAAAAAATCATCGCCCAGAGATAAAAAGTTTTGACGATACACAATATTTTGAGAAAATTTTTGTTCCTACAGAAGGATATAATTATATTTTTTATCGAAATACAGTAACTAATCAATTGTGGATTGAAGTTGACAACACAATTGATGGAGAACGAAAATTTGAAATTATTTCGTGTTCAGAAAAAGATTATGAACAAGCCTTGAATGGAGAAATACCAAATAGATGGTGGAAGTATTTCAAAAAATTTTATTAAAAATAAAGAATAATTGTAAAAATCAATTAATAAAATGCCTTAATTTGTAGCCTTATTAATTGAGAACTAAAAGTATAAAACCTGTATAAAAATAAATCTATAGCAGAATGAATAGAATTTTGGTAAGTGCATTGTTGCTATCTCTTTCTTTATCATCATGTAAAATGTTGAAAAACAGAGGGAGTAGTGATAGAAATGATGGACAGATAGTTTCGAAAACCTCTTCAGCCTGGACGCCAGTTCGTCCAAAAGGGATGGTTCCGATTCCGAGTGGATCGTTTGTTTTAGGACAAACAGATTATGATTTTACAAAAACAAATGACGCTCCAGTGAAAACTGTTACTGTTACAGGTTTTTTTATGGATGATACAGAAATTACAAATTCTGAGTATCAAATTTTTGTGAATTATGTAAAAGATTCTATCGCTCGTACCGCTTTAGCAAATAAGGCTGAAGCATTAGGGTTTGACCCAATGAATCCAGGTGCAGATGGTGATGGAATAGGTGCTTTTGCATATGTTTCTGGTTCCGAAGATGGAGAAGGAACACCATATGATGAGTATCTTAAAAATAGTAATACAGGTAGAGATGGATATTCATTGGACGCAAAAAAAATAAACTGGAAACAACGCCTAGAGTGGGATAAATACAAATATCCAGATGTAGATTACGCGGAGGTAATGGAAGGAATGTACTATCCACCAGAAGAGCGTATGAATGGAGAGAGACGTATCGATACGCGTAAATTAAATTATTCTTATGTAACAGTTGACCAAGCTGCTGCTGCGAAAAAACGTGGTACGTTTCGCGTAGATTTTAGAAAAGAATTTAGTTTAAATATTTATCCAGATACAACAGTTTGGGTAAGAGATTTCAACTATTCGTATAACGATCCAATGCACCAAGATTATTTCTGGCACAAAGCTTATGCAGATTATCCTGTAGTTGGAATTAATTGGAATCAGGCGACTGCTTTCTGTGATTTCCGTACAAGATATCACAATACAGCTCTAAATAACAAAAAGAAAAGAGGAAGCCAAGTTAAAGTAATAAGTTATCGTTTACCAACAGAAATTGAATGGGAATACGCAGCGAAAGGTGGTTATGAAAATGCCCCTTATCCTTGGGGTGGACCGTATTTGGTAGATGATAGAGGATGTTATTTAGCGAATTTCAAACCAAAACGTGGAGATTATTTAGAAATTAACGATGGTAAGAAAACAGGTTATATGTACACAGCACCAATCAAAACTTTCAAAGCGAATGGATATGGTCTGTACGATATGGCGGGTAACGTTGCAGAATGGACAAGTTCTCCTTATAACAGATCTTCTTACACTATGTCTTCAACGCTTAATCCTTCAATTACAATGTCAGGAGAAGTAAATAGAAGTGTACGTGGTGGATCATGGAAAGATGTCGGTTATTTATTAATGACTTCATCAAGAGATTGGGAACACAAAGATTCAGCAAGAAGCTTTATCGGTTTCCGTACAGTACAATCTTTCCCAGAAGGATCAAAAGTAAATTACAGAAAAACCAAATAACCTTACATAAAAAAACAATAAATTAAAAAGCACTCACATGGCAGTACAAGCTTCAAAACAAGAACGTCTTACAAATTTTTTGTATAATTTCTTTGCCGCAGTAGTAATTATCGGGGCATTATGTAAAATTAC